>DASUFG010000384.1:0-8641 GCA_036274715.1 Agriterribacter sp. | reverse complement strand
GCAATTACTTTCGGGATGCCATATTGGGATGCCATAGAACTTACCATCAGTATACTTCCGGTTTTTCTGGTGATCATTTTTTTTGCCAATTCCCGGCTCAAGGAAAATACGGCTTGCTGGTTCACCCGGATGACATTGGCGTAATCTTCATCCGTTACTTCTGTTATCTCCTTTTTGAGGTTAATGCCGGCATTATTTACCAGTATATCAACAGCCCCATATTGCATTTCTATTTCTTCAACAAAGCCGGGAATTCCTTTGATATCATTCAAATCAAAAACAACGCCCTTACAATTTCTTCCCAAAGTGGTGCATGCGCTTTCAAGATCTGCCTGGTTTCTACCGGTTATAATTACTTCGGCACCGCTGTGAATAAAAGCGTTAGCAATCGCAAATCCCAGTCCTTTACTACCGCCTGTTATCAAAGCGCGTTTGCCGGATAAATCAAAATGATTGAATGCTGTCATAAAAATTATTCGACCAATGGTGTCCCTTTGTTCAATTTCTGTTTACTTTTTTGATGCTGTTTCCAATGCGGTTGTGGTGGTATAATACTTCGCAATCATATTTGGCACTTCCCAATCCGGGAGCTTTCCCTCTTTCAGGTATTGCAGGTACCGCTCCATTACCTGCCCAAAATGCGCTTCATGACCCACATCGTATTTGGCAGGCACCACCACCTTCCATTCCGCTCCACTTTTTTCAACGGTTACTCCTGGATAAGTTGTCACGATTTTTGTAATCGCTTCCTGAACAGCTTCATCAAACACCCGGGGGTTCTTTTTATCTACAGGAAGAATGTATAAAACGGGTTTAAAATTCTCTTTTTTTGTTTGCCGTATTTCCAGTACCGCTTTGCTTCCTTTTACAATAGCGTGATGGGAATCGCCACCTTCTTCCGCTTTATAATCCCAACGTGCGATTATTTTTACATGCTTGCCTTTTATGGTATAATTCATTTCACCATTGGCATGCGTATTTAATATGGAATCCTTGACGTAAGGTTTCAAGAAATCGGGGTAACCGGTTTTGCCGGTTACTGCTTCAAACTGCGACGGTGTAAATGGTGTTGGCCAAATGCGGGCGCTGTTTATTGTAATGTCTTTGCTGTAGTCCAGTACAGTTCCCGGAAAGCACTGCCATTGCACAAGATCCACCAGGTGCGTTCCTACATCGGCTATGGCGTCGCCCTGCTGTGTGGGATCAAAAAACCAGTCGGGACGAATCAACTGCTTGCCAGATACCTGCTTCGAAAAATAGTGAATGCTTTCGATCATAACAGCAGGTTCTTTTTCTGTTCCGTCTTTAAACTCACCAAATAATGCAGGCATGTGCATCAATTCCTTTTGAAGGATATTGGTAATTTCGGAACGCTCCGTCATAATATCATACAGCAATACCTTTTGAGCGGCTGCTTCGTCAAAAGTGGAGACCAGTTTTAGAAAATTCGCTTTATCTATTGCCATTGGTTTGTCGGCCAGCACATTCAACCCCGCTTTTACAGACCGGCTAATATAATCTGTTTTCAACCGGTTATTGCCCGATAACACCACCACGTTGCCCTTTTTCTCCGCGAGCATCTTCTCCGCAAAATCACTGCCTTTGTATACTACCTCGTTCCAATGTGTTGGATTTTCGGGCCTGCTGTTGTACTGGTTAACCAGGTTGAGGTAAGCGGCGACCTCAGGACCGTCGGGCGCATACACATGAACGGTAGTATCAATTCCGGGATAGCCGGTTTTTTGCACCAACGCTGCATGAAAATGCCCGGGATCCAGCGTGATCAATTTTACCGGGGCATCGTTACCGGCTGCTGCCTGTTTATCACCGGCGGATTGCTGACAACTGCTTACCATAAGTATGACTGCGTAAAATAGTATTGATGTGTGTTGAGACATTAAATAAATTTAAATCCGTTAAAAAAAGCAGGAAGCCAATAAAGCTCGAAATTCTATGGTCTGAAATTTCAAATTTCCAATCTCCAATCTCAAAACCGTATAACCTTGGGCTGTACTCACATCGTCGTCTTTACATTAAATCCTTTGTCAATCTGGTAAGGCCAACGCTCCGATCGCTTCAGCATAAAATTCGCTTCATCGTCGTTTTTAAATTGCTCCAATACGGGATCCCAGTATACTTTTCTCTTCAGGTTCATCACAATATTGTTCAGCAAGCAAACGGAACATGCCCGGTGCCCTGCTTCAATCGGAGCTATATTGGGTTCGCCGGTTATGATGCTGTTGATCCAATTGGCATGATGCTCCTTACTGTCAATCAGGTGTATTTCATTTTCCCCGATTACAGAAGTCAGTATCTTAGGATCACTGGCATCAAGCGCCTTTGCATTCTTATCTTTCGATACCGGATCGCTGGCGGTTACCGAGTAATTGCCACGGGTAACAAATATCCAGCCCTCGGAACCAACAAATTTCACCCCGTTGGGAAATTCATTACTGGCCAATACTTTAACCCCGTTGGCGAAAACAGTTTCTGTTTTAAAGTTGCCATGCACATCCCATAATGCTTCCGGATTAGGCCAGTCTGCGGTTCCTGATATTTCCACCGGACCTGTATTTTCGGTACCCATTCCCCAGTTGGCAATATCAAAATGATGTGAGCCCCAGCCGGTAATCATGCCTGCGCCAAATTGTTCGCAACGCAACCATCCGGGTCGGGAAAAATCTTTCTGGGGATGCACCAGTTTCTCTGTATAGGGAACCCACGGGGTAGCTCCCAGCCATTTTTCAAAATTGAGGTTTGGAGGTACCGGCATTTCCTTTTCCACTGTGCTTTCTTCTGGCTTGTCGACTGGCAACCCTACATAAATCGTATGCACTTTTCCAATTCGGCCATTGCGCACGAGTTCACACGCTTTCTTAAACTGCGGCATCGAACGTTGCTGGCTGCCAATCTGTAATACCATTCCCGAGCGATGCACTTCATCACTCAGCCTTCGGCCTTCGCTTATACATAATGATGCAGGTTTTTCCATGTATACATGTTTACCAGCTCTAACTGCGTGTATCGCGGGCAACACATGCCAATGATCCGGTGTTGCAATAATTACTGCATCAATATCCTTATTGCCCAGCAATTCTTCGTAATGCTCATATGTTTTTGTACTGTTGTAGCCAGGTTGTCCTTTTTTAATATAAAAATCATCAACCAACGTTTTTGCCTTCTGCACGCGATTACTATCCAGGTCGCAAACGGCAATTATTCTCGCGGCATCCTGCTTCAATACACCCGGTATATCCCAATCGCGGGCAATTCTGCCGTTGCCTATTGCCCCTACATTGATGCGGTTGGAGGGCGCATACTTTCCAAACACGGTGGCAGGCACAATAGACGGAAAGCCCGCCAGCATCGCTGCCCCGGCCGAACCTTTAATCGTATTCTTAATAAAATTTCTCCTGGAGGATATTGTTTTTTTTCTGCTCATGATAATTGATGATTTAAATAATATTATGATGATTGAAAAGTGTTTGATTGATTAAGTTACCTCGTTAATAAGGCAATGGATCATCCGGTTTTGTAGCTTTCGCTTTATTGTAGTCGAGCGGTTTGTTTTGTCCTATTACCCAAATGATACCGCCCATAATATGCTTCTGAAACTCAGGCGTACCATAAATAGCGCTATCGTGCCCCAGGGAGGTATACCATTGCCGGCCGCCATCAAATTCGTGACACCATACTGAAGGGGAAGACGTTCCACCATAGTAGGTTGGCTTATCCTTATCATCGAGGCTGGCCAGGTCGTGCACAATCAATACGTGTATATCGGGATTGTATTCTTTAAAAAAATAACATTCATCATCCCTTTCCCAAGTATGCGGTAAAAAGGTAGTGGAAGGATTTGCAGGATCAATGATGATTTCTTTAAAAGGCTGATGTTTGGCGTGACGTAAAAAGGAAGCGCCGATCAGGCGTTTGAACCATGGCCACTGGCGCTCTGTACCTGTGGCTGAATGGAGCCCAACAAAACCCCCACCCGCCTGCACATAGCGCATGAGTGCTACTTTTTGTTCATCGGTATCAAATACTTCATTGTTGGTATTATTAAAGATAAGGAGGTTGTATTTTTTAAGATTGGCTTCGGTAAAATCACCGGGATTATCAGAAACATCAACACCAAACCCATACTGGCTGCCTAATTGTTGAATAGCCGCCACGCCAGCCGCAATATTCTCATGCACATATCCTTTTCCGTTTTTGGTATACACCAGAACCCGCACATTTTTCCATTTAATATTGTCTTTTTGTTTCTTCTGCGCGGTTGCTGCCAGCGCGATAACAAAAAATAAAGTCAGGCCAAATACATATTTAATAAATCGGCTTTTAAGAATATTATCCCATGTAAAATTCATATTGGATTGTTTATATTTTTTTAATTGTTATTTCAGGCGGGTTGGCAAAACTCTGCCACGCTTCATCTGCCTGTTGGGTTGTGATTTTTCCATCAAAGACCATCATCCGGTATTTCAGTATATAATTTTTCCCGGGATATAAAGGCCAATCTTTGTTTCGGGTAGGACTGAAACTAAAAAAAACATCGCCTCTTTTATTGGCATCTTCGGGCCACACCCGCATCGGTTCGGGATAATTATAGTTTGCCGGATAGCTCATGAATACGATACCTGAATGCCCGCTTTGCAAATCGCCGTCAATCATACACCAGCGGGCTGTACTGGCATCCGCTTCCTTGCGATTTTTCCCATCAGAAGTTAATACGGTACTGTTGGCATTGTTCCAGTCTTCGGTGGCGCGAAAACCAAAGCCGCCGTAACGATATTCTTCTAAAATAACTGCACTGTCGGTAGCGCAATTGAGCGAAGAAGTAAAATCGATCAAATACACACCTGCTCCGGTGTTGTATACTTTAATATCCCACACTTCGTCAAGCGCCGTTTTCTCCATTCCGGGAGAAGGTATATTAAATGCGATGTGTTGCTGCAATGCCCGGAAGCCCGCATAGATGGACCCGCTGTTTTTTGAGATGAAATGATCGAAACGAACGGTTCCTTTTTTATCACCCAGGTTCCAGAAATCGATTTCCCTGCCTTCAAACAATACATGGGTCCAGGGATTCCATAGTCCCATATGATGATAGTGGTCGGGCGCATTAATACGGGTTAATATATTACCGGAGGGCGACCACAGGGGATGAATAAACCCGCTGCGCTTAAAGGCAGAATCCACGCCTGCAGGCGGATAGTGGGTGCCGAAGTTATACTGCAATACGTTCTTCCCGGCATTGGTTATCACCACTCTTTTTTGATCGGTAGCTAATGCCAGTGGGGTAACCGCCATTGAAGAAGCCGCATTGGTTCTTACAATTTCGTAGACCCTTTTATTGGAAGTGCCTTCCTTTTTCACCATCCACCATAAAAAGCGGTGTGTGCCATTTTCAATCTGGAAGGGAATATCGCCACTGGCTTTGTCTTTAATTTCGCGAAGTATCAGTTGATCGCTGGGGAGGGTGGTGATGGCGTCCAAATTAACCGATACCGGGGCACCGATATTGTTTTGAACATCAGTAAGCGTTAGAGTTGCAATTGTCTGCGCATTGGTAGTCAATAACCCGCACAGCAGAAGTGGCAGTCCTCCTGCAAATAGTCGTATTCTCATATTCAGTATGTAAACAATCTGTTAAAGTAAAAATAGGGATACACGGTATGTTTTCCAAGCAAAAAAAACACGCCAATTTTTGTAATGCCCTGCACTCGTTACCGGCAACGTTTGCATTATATTTATTTCACTAAACATGAAAAAAAATTCGAAAATATTTATTCGCGCCATCAATTGCATGTAAAAAACGCAAAAGTCGATACCTTTACCGGGTATGCAAAGCGCGCCACCAGTAACCATAAAAGATATCGCCCGAAAACTGGGCATCTCTCCGTCTACCGTTTCGAGGGCGTTGAGAGGAAGCACAGAAATAAAAGAAGATACCCGGAAACTGGTACAGGAGTTAGCAAAAGAATTAAACTACACACCCAACCCCATAGCGCTTTCCTTAAAAGAGAAAAAGACTAAAGTAATTGGGGTGATTGTGCCCGAAATAGCCAACTATTTTTGTTCGGCGGTGATCGCAGGCATTGAAGATATTGCTTATAACCTGGGATACCATGTGGTTATTTTCCAGAGCCATGAAAAATACGAAAGAGAAGTAATGAACGTAAAATTACTTGCTTCCCGAAGAATTGATGGTTTGATCATTTCGGTATCGAACGAAACAAAAAAAGGCGATCATCTGAAAGAATTGATCCGCAACGGAATTCCGGTAGTGATGTTTGACAGGGTATGTGCAGAAGTGGATACGCCACGAGTAGTTACCGATGACGTGGGCGGGGCATTTGATGCCACCAACCACCTCGTAGAACAGGGATATCGTCGTATTGCCCATGTAACCATGGCTCCTTTTTTATCTGTTACCCGAAACAGGATGAAAGGGTACGCTGCAGCATTAAAAAAGCATAATATCCCCCTTCAGAAAAAGTGGGTAGCCCATTGCGACTTTGACTACAATAACATGAAAAAGGCAGTTCAAAAACTGCTCAAAACCAACCCCAAACCGGACGCCATCCTGGCTTCGGGTGAGCGGCTCACGATCGGTTGTTTTGAGGTATTAAAAGAGATGAAACTGCGCATTCCTGAAGATATTGCCATGGCGGGCTTTTTCGATAACCCGGTGAGCCGGTTTATTGATCCATCTTTAACAGCCATCCACCAACCTACTTTTGATATTGGCCAGTCAGCTGCGAGATTGCTTATCACCATGATCGGGAATAATGCCTTACATCATCAATATAAAACCATTGAATTGAAAACAAGTATGGAGATCAGGGAGTCGTCGTTGAGGAAATAGGAGGTATCAGTTATTAGGTATTAGGTATCAGGTATAGGGGAAAAGACATCGGCAGTGAGCTATGAGTTTTTAGCAGTAGGCAGTGAGTTGCCGGCTCACTTCATCCTCGACCAAATTTCATAGATGGGATCACCCCTAGAACTTAAGCCGGTGTGGATCCATTTCCCATTTTCTATTTTATCATCAAAACTTAATGAAGCGCCCACTCTCGAACTATCCCGCGAAAAAAACGCTATGTTTTCTATATACTTTCCATTGCTAAAAGTATAGGTTCCCCCACCCGTACCGGAAAATTCGCCGGTTTCAATATTAATGGCAGCCCATTGAAACCTTGTGCCGGTTAACAGTTTGAGCGTTCGCCTGGCGCGCAACGGCATGTCACTCATATTATCGCCCTGCTTTCTTTGTGTAATGCGCCAGTTGCCCGCTAAGGGCCCTTGCCCATCATCTACCCGCTCCCACACCGTTTTTGAGCCGTCTATTGTAGTGGTGAAAATATTATGGTTAACGGTATAGTCATACACGAAGGTTTTACCAACCTGTGTTTTGTCGGCGCTGTTAAATTGAACCTTGGTGGTAATTTGACTGCCTTCAGCCAAATATTCACCGCCAAAGCTGCTGATAAATTGTTTGTCGGTTTTGTTATACGAGGTCACCATAAAATAGCCATCGGCTACAATAAGAGATTGTTCAACACTTCCTTCAACAATATGCCAGGCGCCATTAACGAGCGCGGCTTGATTGGGCAAAGCCAAAAAACTTTTCAGCGAAGCCAATGAAATAAATAAAAGTGACAAAATAACTAACGGGGCTACGCGTGCAGGCAAGTGTTTCATACAAAATAATTAAGCGGGTGGTAGCTGCTTCCGCAACCGTTCAGGGCAAGAAAAGAACGATTAAAGATAACAATCCACAAACGTTTGTCCAAAATTTCAACGGATATAAATGGAATGCGTTTTTACCATTATCTTGCAGGCCATTCCCAACAATTCTTTGCCTATTAAAGTATCTCTAAATTCCAACAGATCATGAGCATGGTTGATTCTTTTGAAAAAATTCCCTGCCGGATATTTCCGGATTTTAAAGCTGGCTCTCAATTTGCAGCCCGCGAAATTGCAACCCTCATCAAAGAAAAACAAACCAAAGGTGAATCATGTGTAATAGGGTTTGCCACGGGTTCAACACCCAAAACTTTATATGCCGAACTCATCAGGCTGCACAAAGAAGAAGGGCTGAGTTTCAAAAATGTGACCGCTTTCAACCTGGATGAATATTATCCTATCGATAAGAATGCCCTGCAAAGCTACCACCGGTTTATGCGGGTTAACCTTTTTGATCATATTGATATTGACCAGGCAAATTGCCATATCCCCAGCGGAGAATGGCCAAAGGCAGAAGTAAAGGAATACTGTGCGCAGTACGAACAAATGATCGAAAAAGCGGGTGGCATCGACCTACAGATATTAGGAATAGGCGTAAACGGACATATTGGATTTAATGAACCAGGATCGAGTGTATATTCAAAAACACGACTGGTAACGCTCGAAAACTCTACGCGCCTGGCTAATTCATACGAATTCGTGAACATTTCCCAGGTACCCCGTTTGGCAGTTACCGCCGGTATCAGTACCATTATGAAAACCCGTAAGATTTTGTTATTGGCCTGGGGACAATTTAAAGCTCCTGTAGTGAAAGCCGCTGCAGAAGATCATATTACCGAATCCATTCCGGCCTCCCTGCTGCAAAATCATGACGACTGCGTTTTTGTTTTAG
>DASUFG010000383.1:0-11636 GCA_036274715.1 Agriterribacter sp. | reverse complement strand
CTTTTCGCTTCCATAATATTGTATTAATCAATTATAGAGGTCTGTTTATTTTTATGAGCCCAACTGTCGTGCTGCTATGTAGCTGTTGTTGCCTGCCTGCCGGTCAGGCAGGCGTCGCACTCTTCAACGCTTTGTTCTCTGTCCAGCAGATTGTTACAGGTTACAAGTTTCATGTTTCATTTATCACATTTCACCATTCATTATTCGCATTTCATATAGCCTTCGCGCTAACGGCTGATCCGCCACGGCGGACAAGTTGCTGACAGCCCTACGCTACCTGCCGGTCTTCGCCCCATGTTTTCGAAAAACTGATATCGATGATCAGGAAAATGCTGATGTCGATGGCGAATGTAACCTGGGCACTGCATTCTGTTTTGCCACCCGACCGCTCCACGATTCCTTTTGCTTCTATAGTAATGCAAACACATACCAGCCCGCCCAAAAGATTGGCCTGTCCGCGGAACAGCATCAGCGCGGCAAGTACTACCTTGTCTTTGTCGGCATACATTTCTACGCCTACCATAAAGGTTACGCTGGCGTTGCCCACTACAGGCAAACTCACTACTATGGACACCCCAAAACCGAATTTCAAAGTGAGGCTTGGTCCTACCTGCGTATCCGCCGCAATTTTTACATCCACCGAACCTATGGCGTAAATAGAGCCAACACCCACCGAGTAGCACATGATGTTTAACCCGCCATGGAATTGCAGAAATGCGCCAGCGGTAGGCAGTAATTGTGATGGGTCGCTCGTTACTTTAAGCGCGGCGTTAAAATATACACCAAGGGAAAGCGAGGCTTCCAGTTTGAGGGGCGTTTGTGCGCTGTTGTATAGCTCGTCTGTTGGTGGAAAACGGATAAGGGCGATTTCCTTGGTGGCTTCAAATTTATATTGCCAGATTTCGCCACTGTTGCTCATGGCTAGTTTCAGTCCTTTTTTCAGCGTTTCTCCATAATCGCCCGAACTTAAAGAAGCGAGCATTTGCAAAATATCAATCACTGGTTGCAGTTCATCGCTGAATTCAATTTCGGGAGTGGGTAAGCCTTCAGATGGACTACTCCCACCTTCGTAATTGCTTTCCTTACCTTTTTGCGCATCAAAATTTCCTTTGATGGTCATCAGTCTTTTCATGTCCCCGAGATCTACCACCATAGCAAGGTTGTTCATGCGGCTCTTCCATTGGTCTGCCATATCACCTGCAAAAGAATTGACATCGAAATTTAATTTACTATCTACATAATTCGCAGGGGCATCCGTTTTTTTACCGGTTTTGTATTCGATGTAAATACGTAGTGCTTCTGTGTCTACCAGCGGAATCTCAAAGGAGGGTACGTCAAATTTTAATGCTTTATCCAATACACCATTGGCGCCGTTCTTTAACATGTTCATGCCCTGGTTAATCACTGCTTCGCCGGCCTTTTCGGCTTCCACCTGCATCACTTCCAGCACCTTCTGCGCTCCATCTGCCAGCGTACTTTCTTTAAAGGCTTTAAAGATATTTCCATTGCCGTCTTTACTGTTCAGCAAGGGCATGGCCTTGCCGAACTCGCTAATCGCATTGCCTATGTTGGGAAAAATACCTTCGCCTGTCATTAACCGGTAAGCGTCAGCAAAAACCGGTGGTGTTTTGCTGAGCATTTTAGTAATGTTCAACCCGTATGCGGGGGTAAGAAACAAAGCTTTTTGAGTTGCCGTTGTTTGCAGGTAGCCGAAATTGATCGTGTCGGTTGAAGGATCGCGGAGAATTTCCAGCGGATGAGCTACACGAACCAATGCTGTTTGCAGGGTATTCGCGTCCACTACATTTCCTTTTTTCCAGGCTCCTGTTCGTATCAACGGAACCATAACATCCTGCGGCAACGGTATCACTTCGCCCGTGCCCGCATTGTGCTGCACCAGTCCCCAACTACCATCTTTGGGAAGAAACAGGTTGCCCCTCGCCGTTACCACAAATACAGGCTTTGTGCCGGCTTTATCAATCGAAGCAGTTACATCAAACTTGCTTACTCTTATTTGCTGGTTACTTTTATTAATATCCAGCACGCAATCTACTTCACCACCGATGCTACCATTTTGCAAAGCCAGCAATTCTTTTAACTGATCTGCTGATAAAGGCTTTCCAGCGGGTGCTACCTGAACATAACCCATCACTCTTTTAGACACCACCCGTTTGTTCACATGTCCCTGCACCACGTTTTCTATTTCCACATCCGTATCAAAATAAACCGCACCGCACTTAACGGGTTCATTTTTTTGCGTGGCGCCGTTGGTATACATCTGGCCTTTTACGCCGTTTACGTAATCGGCATTGGGCGGAATGATATTTTCACTGGTGTATTCGGTTACAGAAGGCGCGTCTTTAATATTGCGCACATTAAACAAACCCCTGATCAATCCCGGGTGGAACTCATACGGAGCATCGATGGTTTCAAAATCGGCCAGGGTTAATTTTGCGAACGGATCTTTCCCTTTCTTGAGGTAGCTGTAAGAGAAGTCAAAAAGTCCATCGCTCTCCGCTTTCCATCCACTATCGGTGCGGAAAACATAACCCGAACCGGTACGGAACACGGTTATCGTCCTTACTACCCTGATACCCCATGGGTACACGATACTTCTCACCTGTATCACTTCGTGACCTGTGCGGCCAAGCATTACATCAAATCTTGCCTGGCTGGTTTGCGCCATAGCCGCACCCGGACTTAACCAGTTGCTGAACATGCTGGCGCCATAACCGGTAATATCCATGCGCGATACGGGAACTCCACGGGAATCTTTCAGGAGGGAAGAGAGGCTAAGCGGGCCAAATAAAAATTCGTTATTAAAAATTTCTGTTACCCGGTGCCCAAGATTACTGGCGTAAGATGCAATTCCAAACCAATTCAGCAGGTTATTGGCCTGCATAGTATACCCGGGAAACATGGGACTGTCGTATTCCACAGGGTTAGCGGGATTAGGTTTCCCAAACTTTCCGGCCTGCAGGCTGATTTGTATGCCGCCTGTAAGTTTATAGCTTCCGTCATCAGCGTTTTTCTTAAACTTAGGCCGGATGTTCTCGATGGCTGGTTTTTCAGGTTCAACAAAATGTTTTGAAATATAACCGAAGGCTTTTAACCCAAAAGGCAGGGTAAAAGCAGCAAGTGTGTAATTGTCTGGCTGCGATTTGAAGTCTTCAATCAGCCCGTCGGTAAGGGGGATGGGAGCGAGGGGAACAGGTTGCTCGTTGTTATTCCAGATTCGGGCCGGACCGCCATCATCGGCATAATACAAAAATCCGGCTTCGGGATCCATCAACAGTTTAGGAGAGGAAAGATCAAGGGGGTCATCTCTGTCGGGCGGGGTTAAATTGATTTCAGGTTCCCATGCCATCAATGGCAGGGTAAATGCCCTTACCCTGTTGGCGGGCAATTTCACCTGCATACCTTCCACTAAAAACGGGAAAGGGTTATTATTTGCAACTGCTGCATAATCTACATGCTGCACTTCACCGGCTACACCTCTAACCGTGCCGGTCTTTATGATCTGCCATTGCGTGCCAAAACTAATTCCCAATTGATTGGCATTGCTGCTCACATCAAGTAAAGAGAAGAATTCATTTTTAGCGCCCAAACCATTATCCCATACATCCTCCAGGTCTTTTTTTAATTTAAAAAGTTCTTCGGCGCTGTATATGGCTCCATTAGGATTTTTAAAACCGGCAAGAAGATCAATATTGAGTTCGGGTTCAGGCTTTACAATTGTTCCGATGCCACCACCGGTGCCTATTCCACCACCTGGAATTCTTCCCGCTACAATTTCAGGGCTGAAATGGTCAGCCGTCAGGCGAATTGCGGAGTTGATATTTCCTAATATCGGACTTGCGGTTACGGTTGGCTTTCGTGCGGCAGCAACGCGGGAGGTAATCCTTGATCTAACGGCCGCGGGTGCAGCTTTCTTTTTGGACTTTTTCGATTTCGGTGCCGGGGCTTTTTCCGGCAATGAGAAAATATCCGGTAAAGCGGTTCCCCCAAAATAAAAATCTACGTTAACCTCGTCTGTATCACCTGCTGCCGTAATAAAACTCACTACACAAATCAGCAAACTGTTTAGTCCATTTGCCTGTTTCAGGTAATCGTATCGGGTGCTGGAGGCTCCCCGCCGCCAGATGCCGAGGTTGGCTACATAGGGATCAGGTAAGGTGGGCAAATAGCTGTACAGTGAAAAAAGAACGATGAAGTTTCCACGTGTTACCTTTTCCATTTTTTCATCGCATTCACCAAAAAGTATGAATGACTTTACAGGCGAAACGGTAAACAAGGCGTTCTCTAATGCGATAGAGTGGAGCTTTATTTCCGGTTGTGGAACTGTAGTACCCGGAATGTTGGGATTGGGATTTGCAACCTGGTCGGCCTGGGCATCTTCCTCGATCAATATAATTCTCCTTCCGGCTTTCCCCGCAGACAACATCATATTGCAGGAAGAAGTTTGAACCGGGAAGGGGTCCCCATCTACTTTTACCGGTCTGTCGGAATAAACAGTCGCCCCACAAACCGTAACCAACAATTCCTGGGCATTCTTACTGTTGATGTCAAAAAACAGCACGGCTTTCTTCAGCAACACAAGATCAGCAGTTGTACCGTGTGGATTTTGTTCATCCGCCCATAATTCCAAATGTTGGGAAGCCCCTAATCCATCAGATTCGAGGTCTATGATATTGATGGTGCCTGGCTGCCCCAGCAGTGCCGGTTGCATGAGGCGAACCTCTTCATTTTGCAAGCCAGTCCAATTAATGCGCAATCCTTCCTTAGCCTGCAGGAGTACCGCACCATTGCCGTTAGCCTGCACGGGATTGGTTACATTAAGCACC
The DNA here is from genome assembly GCA_036274715.1 of Agriterribacter sp. Taxonomy (GTDB): domain Bacteria; phylum Bacteroidota; class Bacteroidia; order Chitinophagales; family Chitinophagaceae; genus Agriterribacter. The sequence continues at coordinate 6,792 of DASUFG010000383.1, read as the reverse complement.
GCTGCGGGTAAGGCCCAATAGGTTTTCGAAAGCGGGGTTGTACCGGAGAGGCTCACCCAGGGGCTCTTGGTTGCGGCTACCGTAAATTCATTAACGTTCGACTGCCAGGGTATCAGCAACAGGTTGTTATTATATATTACCGAGAGGTTGGGAGCTGGTGTGAAATTGAAATCAATGGCCTGTTTGTATATATTGCACGAGGATGCGCTGATTTGACTGATGGTGGCTTTATTGGCTTTCCACGAAAAATCCCATGTTACCGGCAATTGGTAACTGGCTTCCCTGGCATCTTTTCCGTAAGGAGAAGTTTCAGCGGCTCCCTCGTCTTTTGCCTGCACCAATTGCAGCGATACGTTAATTTGCACTGCAGGGTTTAAGGTTAATTGGTTGTTTTGAATCGTAGGGGCGAGGCTCAGTTGCACACTCCCACCTTTTATTTGCACTCCCACAAACCTATCGGCAGGCGCCGATGGTGAAAACAACCTTGCATGTATCCAGAAACTACCGGCCACCAGGGTGTAGTTGGTCGTTAGTTCTACCGGCGGACTGCCAATGATCAATACCCTTCCACCGCGGAAGGAGGCTTTGAACAATAACACGGGTTGATTACCGATATAAAGCGTAATTAATTTTTCAACCTTGTAAACATCTATCCATATTTCACGCCCTTCATTATTTAAAAACGGGCCAAATGTTTGCGCAGGTTTTGCCCCAACCGCCCATTCGGGCATACTACCTGCTACGGCTGCATTTAAGACGGGCACAGATCGTACAAAAACATTTTCTCCCGAAGCGGCATCGGTGGCGGTTGCTTCGCTCAATGCCCTGGCAGCGGCTGCACCAATACCGGTGAGGGTAGAAGACTGAATGCTGTCGCGGCTGTATAAGTTGGAATTAGCGAAGAGCTGCGTTGTGCCGGTATCTTCAATTTTTTGAGTGAGTAGGGATGATGCGATTTTTTCCGTTGCCTGCCTGAGTTGTTTTTCCTTAACCTGGTCTGTTGCTTTCAAATGCCCGGTTATGCTTTCCAGCATAGCGGATAATTGCGCTTGTGTCATCAAATAAAATTTAATGCATGAACAAAAAGAAATTGGATATCAGGCCCTGTAGGATATTACGACGTTTGGAAGTACAGGCTTTCGGGTGGAGGCTTATGGAAGTATTTTTCAAAAGGGAGTAGTGTGTACGAGGAACGGAAGAAGTGACTCATAGGATCAATTCAGGTAAGGGAGGGTAATATTAAAAAATAGAAATGATTAATCAAAGCAATGTGGATTATTTTATTGATAAAAAACTTTTGAGTTTTGATTTTGGAGATGGATGCTACTGTTGACATAATGCGTTACATGAAAAAAGATGATATCAAAAAAGGGGGTTATCCTTGTCCTATTTTTCGAAGAACATTTTTGGATAGTCTTACACAGGTATCACATAGAAAAGAATTGCTGCAAGTTCGACTTACACCACATTTTGCAGCCTGCATTCATGTGCTGTTCTTATTCTTCTTCAATAAAGGGAACTTTGTTTCTGATAACAGGGTGCGTTTAGCAGGCATTCCGATGTGCTTTTATAAGGGTCCTGGTCTTTCCGGAATGATTTACGGTCTTCTCCAAAAACATGGGAACCTTTGCCGTTAAAAATATTAAATCGGGCATGGTTTCTTAGTTCTGCATGGTGGTTGCGTAAGCGGATCCAGGGTTTATCTTTTTTATCTCCGCTTCTTTTGCTTTGGTTTTCGTGATGTTGCTACCAATGCCTAACTGGTTTGGACGGTTGTGTTCGCCATTATTCCTCCTTTCGCCAGATATTCAACCCGAGGAATATTACAAAGATCATCCATCATGCAGCCATCGGGAGGGTTGTTGTTTCGTTGAAAAATATAAATATTCATTACGATCTGGTGGGTTAAGTGATTAGCCACTTTCAAATTGAAATTGCAGCTTTTCCCTTTTTCGGTTAGTTTTGCGCGCTTAATGCATACCACTTCGGTATTTTTTTATTCTTTGTTCACGGTTGAGCACAATCGCAGCACCGTTCTTTTTTGAAGTATACCCTGTAAATTGGTTTCATGAAGCAATATGTAAAACTGTTCGACCTCACCCAAAAAGTAAATTACAAAACAGAAATCCTTTCAGGTTTAACGGTAGCCCTTGCATTGATACCGGAGGCTATTGCTTTTGCTTTAATTGCCGGGTTGTCGCCGTTAACGGGATTATATGCCGCTTTCGTCATGGGGCTCATCACCTCCATATTTGGGGGGCGGCCCGGGATGATTTCTGGTGCAACCGGGGCAATGGCGGTGGTGATTTTTGCATTGGCGAAATCGCATGGCATAGAATATGTGTTTGCAACTGTTGTATTGGCGGGCTTAATACAGGTAACCGCCGGCGTATTGCGTTTAGGGAAATTTATCAGGCTTGTTCCACACCCTGTAATGTTTGGATTTGTAAACGGATTGGCCATCATCATTTTTATGGCGCAATTAGATCAATTCAAAATGGCGGATAGCACTGGTGTTTTGCATTGGATGCAGGGTGGCAAATTAATGTTGATGCTTGGATTGGTATTTTTAACAATGTTCATTATTTGGGGCTTGCCTAAACTAACAAAGGTGGTGCCTGCCTCGCTTACAGCGATATTGGTGGTGTCGGCCATTGTTATTGGTTTTAATATTGATACGAAAACCGTGGGAGATATCGCTTCGATACAGGGCGGGTTCCCACCTTTTCATATTCCCGAATTGCCATTTAGTGTTGAAACCCTGGAGATTATTTTTCCATACGCCCTCATTATGGCGGGGGTTGGCTTAATAGAAAGTTTACTCACCCTGAATTTGATTGATGAGATAACGGAAACCCGTGGACGCGGTAATAAAGAGGCGGTTGCACAGGGGGCGGCCAACCTGGTAAGCGGTTTTTTCTCAGGAATGGGCGGCTGTGCCATGATCGGTCAAAGTTTAATTAATATTTCATCCGGCGCGAGGGCCAGGTTGTCGGGCATCTTTGCCGCCATCATGCTCCTTGTCTTCATTATGTTTGGAGCAGGGTTAATTGAAAAATTACCCATGGCAGCATTAACCGGTTTAATGATTATGGTATCTATCGGCACATTCGAATGGGCAAGTTTTAAGATGATCGGTAAAATGCCCAGGCACGATATTATTGTGGGTGTACTGGTTGCCGCTATAACGGTACTATTGCACAACCTCGCCTTAGCGGTATTGATTGGTGTTATCATTTCTGCATTGGTATTTGCCTGGGAAAGTGCAAAACGGATCCGGGCCCGGAAATATACAGATGAACAGGGGGTGAAGCATTATGAAATATTCGGACCCTTGTTTTTTGGTTCGGTATCGGCCTTTAATGAAAAATTCGATGTGCCCAACGATCCCGATGAAGTGATCATTGATTTCAAGGAAAGTAAAGTAGTGGATATGAGCGGTATTGAAGCGCTGAATAAACTCACCGAACGTTACCGGAAATTAAACAAAAAGCTCCATTTGAAACATTTAAGTGAGGATTGCCGCAAGCTTTTACAAAATGCGGATGAAGTGATTGATGTGAATATTATGGAAGATCCTTATTACCGTGTGGCGGTTGATAAAATATGATAGCCTCTTTTTTTAACACAACGGACTATGGTTACGTAGTATCAAATAGCAGGTTATGTCTCTCTCCCTACGCCTATGTTTCTATTTGCCTGTCGCTTCTTTTCTTGTTAAAATTGTAATTTAGAATCATAATATAGTTCGTTTTATTTTATTTACGCTTAAGAAAACCATTACATGAAACAACTTTTTACTATTGTTTGTTTTTTAGCCGGGGCTTTATCCATATATCATTATTCGGGTGGGGAACCATTACCTGTCGATCTTAATATATTGCCTTCAGCCGGGCTGGCAACCCCTGTACAAAAAGGGTGGGAACCACTGTTTGATGGGAAAGATATGCGCCAATGGCGGCAAACGGGCAATGACAGTATGCCCGGGGCCGGATGGGTAATTAAAAATGGTACATTATCTGTTCTGCCTGGCAGAAAAGGCGGCGACATCATTACGCGTAAAAAATATTCCGATTTTGAACTGGTGTTCGATTTTAAATTAACAGTAGGCGCCAATAGCGGTATTAAATACAGGGTCAATCCCATTGAAAACAGCCAAACCAAAAAAACATCGATGATGGGCATAGAATACCAGATCATTGACGATACCAACTATCCCGAAATTAAGGATGATCCAAACGGTCTGTCGTCAGCGGGGTCGGCCTATTTGCTGTACGCACCTGTCGGAAAAAAATTATTACCAGCGGGCGAATGGAACCATGGGCGCATTGTAGTAAAAGGCAAATACGCCGAGCATTGGCTCAATGGGGTAAAGGTTGCCAGTTATACAAAGGGCACCGCAGATTTTAACGAGCGGCTGGGCAAAACCAAGTTTAAAGACTACCCGGATTATGCGAAAGCCGATAATGGTTATATCATGCTTACCGATCACGGCGACCAGGTGTATTTTAAGGATATTAAAATCAAGGCCCTTTAAGCCTTTGCTAAAGCAGGTGTTTTTTCTATTGCCCGAAACATTGTCTGTAAGTTTGCTTTGCCAACTGCAACTACTGCGAATACCGGTAGATGAATACGATAATGAATGCTGCCAGTATGATTGCCAGTATACGGTTGGCAATAATAATAGTTTTGTGGGTAGCGTAGTAAGCCAAAAATATGGAAGCTACGAAGGCCGAAACGGCAAAAATTAATCCATTAAATAAAACAATAGCTCCCCCAGCCAACCCCTGGTTTTTTGCCATACCGGAAATAGCAACATACCACATTCCTGTACAAAAGAATACCATTACGCTGAGCAGGTACAGTAATAAGCAGGCTGGCTTCAATAGCTTGTTCATGGTTTCTATATTAAACGGCACTAAACGGGAGAAGGAGTCGCGTATAAAAAAAGCGACCAACTAATCGTGCTTGTTTATTTTTCTTTTCTCAACGCTTTAAATTCAGAACCAGTTTTCCATTGTGGCCATTTTTCTTCAAATGCCAGGCGTTTGCCTACCTGGAATAATAATTTCAGGTCTTTAATGCCTCCTTCCATCGTCCAGGTGGCGGCATCAAATTCATCGGAAGGACGATGATAGTTTTTGCTCCTGTATTCATCCTCCAGTTGTTTTCCGAATGCTTTTCCTTTTCCCACCACATCAACGCCGGTTTCCGTATATAGGGCGGGTATGCCTTCTTTTGCAAAATTGAAATGATCCGAGCGGTAGTAGTAACCGGCTTCGGGGTGCGTTTCATATGCCACATAACCGCCGGCTTTTTCAACGGCTTCTTTTAAGTAATCTTCAAGGTCCGATTGTCCTTCACCCACCACGATAATATCATTTGTTTTTGCAAAGCGGTTCAATCCATCCATATTGATGTTCGCTACAGTATTGTTTACGGGGTAAATGGGATTCTGGGTATAATATTGCGATCCAAGCAATCCCTGTTCTTCGGCCGTAACTGCAAGAAAAATGATGGTTCGTTCGGGTGGTGTATTAAGACTTTTAAATGCTCTCGCCAATTCCAGCAAGCCCGCTGTTCCGGTGGCGTTATCCAATGCGCCGTTATAAATAGAATCGCCTGTTTCATCAGGCTTTCCAATGCCCAGGTGATCCCAGTGGGCCGTATATATAATCACGTCATCCGGGTGTTTGGAGCCGGTGATTTTGCCAATAACATTATACGATTTATTATACACCGAGGTCACCTTCATTGTAGTAGACAATTGAAGCTGCAGGGGAACCGGTTTAAATCCCCGTTCATTGGCCTTTATGAGCAGTGTAGAATCAAATCCAGCGGCATTGAATAATTTATTGGCGATGGTTTCGGGAACCCAGCCAATCACGTCGCAGTTCGGAATATTCTTACCCCGGTTATCCAATTTCAACCTCGCCCGGTTAAAACTGTTTTGTTGCACGGCAAAGGGATAGCTGGCTGCGGCAGTGTTATGAATCACCAAACAGCCTTTTGCACCCTGCCTGGCTGCTTCTTCAAACTTATAGGTCCAACGGCCATAATAGGTCATCGCATTTCCTTTAAACAGGGTTGTGTCAGCTACCCAAAAGCCGGGGTCATTCACCATCACCATTACTACTTTACCTTTTACATCCAATCCTTCATAATCGTTCCAGTCATATTCCGGAGCCACCACACCGTAACCGGCAAATACCAGTTCGGCATGGTCAAGACTTATATTTTCATCTGTCTTGTCGGTCCATATAATGTAATCGTCAAAGGCGTTCAATGTGAACCGGCCTTTTTTAGATTGTACCTGCATGGTAGGTGCAGCGGTGGGTACTATATTCACCATGGGCACTTCCTGGAAATAGCTGTTACCATTGCCGGGCTCAAGCCCCATGTCCATAAATTGTTGTTGCAGGTATTGGATGGTTTTTGTTTCTCCTTCAGTAAACGGCATTCGGCCCATAAACGAGTCTGATGCAAGCACGGAAATATGTTGCCTCATACTGTCGGCGCTGAACGCAGCTAATCCATCTTCATCAGAAACGGTGTTGTTTTGACTGCAGGCGCAGAGTAATACCAGGAGCGCTGCGGAAATAGATTTGGAAATACTATGCATATTCTGCTTTTTCTATACTATTGAAGTTGGTTTTTATCGATCAGCCAATTTACAAAAACGGCATTGATTGCATACCAATCTTTTGCGCCATTTAAAAAAAACGGTTAATTCAATTGTACCTGTGGAGGTCCCGGATGCATGGGAACGGTTATCGTTACCGGCTGCTGGTT
>DASUFG010000382.1:0-7672 GCA_036274715.1 Agriterribacter sp. | reverse complement strand
GGTAGGGAATCTGACTGGTTGCCAACATAAGCCTGGCTTAGTTTCTTTTGCTGTGTACACATAGCGCAAACAGCAATAACAGAAACCCAAAGAAAATAATATGCTGTACTTTTCATGCGCGATACCGATTTTTGATCCCCGGGCTATTCAAGTTCTGATGAGGAGTTTAACCATTTTATAATAAAAAGCCGTGCCTGTTGCAATCAGGAGGAAAGCATTGCCTTTGTTTGATGGAAATGTTAGAAGGGTGGGCTTTATTGAGTAATATTCTGCACAGCGTGTGCAAGTTTTACCACGGGTTGAGCGAATTTAAAAAAGACAGCGACCCGGATGCATACCAGAGGTAAGGTGTATGGAAAGCACCCGTCCTTAGCTGGGTTTCGCCTGTTGCGATCGGCTGTGGTAGTGCGGGTGAGTAGAAAATCAGCGTATGATCAACTCGCTTTTCAGTACAATGTTTTCATAAGGCATAGCTCCCTCGGGTAACCTGGTATTAAGCAGCTTAAATAATAGTTCAGTAGCCCTTACCCCCTGTTCGTATGGGAATTGTTCCACCGAAGCGATGGGCGGAAAATCAAGATAGCTGGCAATGGGCCAGTTCGCATAACTCACCACGCTGATATCTTTATTGATCTTGAGTTTTTTATTTCTCGCGTATTGAATGGTATCCAGCGCCACATAGTCATTGAATGCCAATATAGCCGTGGGTGGATTTTTGAGCGACAATAATTTCTCAATAGCCTCTTCCGTGCTTTCTTTGGAAAGATCCGTAGTAACAATCAACGCGTCATTTACGGCTATCTTTTTATTTTTATGCGCTGCATAGTACCCCTGCAATCTTTCATTTTTAATATTTAAGGATAAAGGGCCCTGTATGTATGCAACGCGCTGATGTCCTTTTTTAAACAGGAATTCCACCGCCTCAATGGTGCTATAATACAAACTGCACCACACGGAATGTATGTTGGGTACGTCGGGCACCCGGTCAAAAAAAACAACCGGTATATTGTAGTTGTCTAATTGTTCAAAATGTTCGATGCCTGTAGTTTGTTTTGAAATAGACACCAGTACGCCATCTACCCGGTGTTTACGCATGGTTTCCACAATCTTTTGTTCCCGGTCTAATTCGTCGTGCGACTGGCCAATCAGCACATTGTAATTACCTTTAAAAGCGGTATCCTCTACTCCACTGATAGCGCTGGAAAAAAACTCCTCCCGCAGGTTGGGAAGAATGAGTCCCAATGTAAAAGTTTTACCCTGTTTGAACTGGATGGCCGTTTGGTTAGGTTCATATTGCATCTCCTTTGCCAGTTTCTGCACCTGTGCTTTTGTGCGCAACCCAATACTGGGATGATTGTGCAACGCCCTGGAAACTGTGGAAACAGAGATATTGAGCTTCTTGGCAATTTCCTTTATAGTCGGTACTTTTTTCTCCATAGCACTATCGAAGTTAACAGCATAATTTTCTTTAACAAAACAATTCATGCAATCGTTTGATCGATTTCTTTAGCATTTTATCCATTAGTTTTAGGTAGTTCAAATCAACAGGCATGAAAAGAATTTTGATCTTACTGGGCATTGGGGCCATGCAATGCATCAACGCCCAGGATATGAGTTATAGCATTCCCGGACACTTGCATTATGCGGAAAAAACGATGCCGTCACCAGCAGTGGATGAGGCCTGGACAAAAATGAAGCAACCGGTAATGGTAAGTTTTGCCAACGATAATATACGCTACGATAAAACAAAAGCACCGGAAACAACAATTCAATCACAATGGCATACCACCGGATGGAAAGGTGAAAAAGTGCACACGCAAATACTGGTTTGGTCCAAACAATCTATAAACCATGTCACCTGGGCTATTGGTAAACTGGCAAATGCAAAAGGACAAATCATTCCACAGGCGAATATAACAGCCGGTTTTGTACGTTATGTAATTACAGATGAATTTGCAGGCGGATGCGGCTATCGCAAACCGGGAGATTTCGATTCGTCGCTTGTTGCAGATGCCATAGATATTACCCCGGCCATTTCGGTCGAACCAAACACCGTTCAACCTCTTTGGCTAAGCATACAAATTCCACTGAACGCTGCGGCAGGAATATACAATGGAAATATTTTGGTGAAGACCGACAAAACTTACACGTTACAATACAGTGTTCGTGTAATTGACCGCACGCTTCCACCGCCGGCACAATGGACATTTGATCTCGACCTCTGGCAACATCCCGCCGCTATTGCCAGGGTGCACAATGTACCGTTATGGAGCGACGCCCATTTTTCATTAATGAAGCCCTACTATACCCTGCTTGCAAGTGCCGGGCAAAAAAACATTACCGCCAGTATCATGGACGAACCCTGGGGACATCAAACCTATGATGATTTTCCCGGCCTGGTAAAATGGACAAAAAAGAAAGATGGATCATGGACATATGATTATAGCCTTTTTGATAAATATGTGGCATTTGTGATGAGTTGCGGTATTAACAAACGCATTAATTGTTATACCATGGTACCGTGGGCTTTATCGTTCAGGTATTTTGATGAAGCCTCTGGTAAAGACACTACCCTGAAAGCCGAAATAGGTTCACCGGGATATACAGCACACTGGACCAATATGCTGAACGATTTTACTAACCATTTAAAAAGTAAAGGTTGGTTTGAAATCACCAGTATTGCCATGGATGAACGCCCGATGAAAGATATGCAGGTAGTTATTGCACTCTTGAAAAGCATTGATCCCGGTTGGAAAATTTCACTTGCGGGAAGCTATCATCCCGAAATAGAAAAAGACATTTTCGATTATTGTCTTGCTTCCAATCTCCATTTTGATGATGATATATTAGAAGAACGTAAAGCACAAGGAAAGCCCAGTACCTATTATACCTGTTGCACTGAAAATTACCCCAATGGCTTTACCTTTTCTCCCCCGGCCGAAAACGTGTGGCTGGGCTGGTATGCCGCCGCCAAAGGCTTTACAGGATATTTGCGTTGGGCCTACAACAGTTGGGTGGACAATCCCTTGCAAGACTCTCGCTTTCGCGCCTGGCCGGCAGGCGATACCTACCAGGTATACCCGGGCCCGCGCAGCTCCATACGGTTTGAAAAGTTGATTGAAGGCATACAGGATTTTGAAAAAATAAAACTGTTGCAAAAAGAGTTTACATCAAAAGGCGACACCCAATCGCTACAAAAACTGAACAGCGTTTTACAGGGTTTTGAAATAGCAAAGCTAAAAACAACCCCGGCGGAGTACATGGTACAGCAAGCGAAAAAAATATTGAATACTTTGTAGCAGTAACCAAAATTGCTTGTACAAAAAGCAGCAAAACACCTATAACAAAAAGAATTAGAACTACCTTTCGGGTGCATTTAATAACGATTTTAACCCACAAAAAGCTTATGCGTCTTTTATCAATAGTTCTTTTTGTTTTGGGAATGTCTCTTTACTGTACAACTCCCGCTGCGCAAACAACGGGATCTTATTATGATGAACCCTATCGACCGCAGTTTCATTTTACGGCAGAAAAAAATTGGTTAAACGATCCAAATGGGTTGGTATACTATAAAGGCGAATACCATCTTTTTTACCAGTATAACCCTTATGGCAGAAACTGGGGCAATATGCACTGGGGGCATGCCACCAGTGAAGACATGCTGCACTGGAAACATCAACCACTGGCCATTTACCCACTAAAAGGTACACCCGATCATTATGAATGTCCTGCATATTCGGGCAGCGCGGTTATTGACTGGAACAATACTTCGGGCTTACAGAAAGGTGATGAAAAAACAATTGTAGCGATATATACTGCGAGGCGGTGTGGACAAAGGATTGTATACAGCAACGATAAAGGTAAAACCTGGCAGGCTTATCCCAACCCGGTGATACCCGTAATGGCAAACGGAACCATGGATGAACGCGATCCCAAAGTTTTCTGGTACGAACCCACAAAAAAGTGGGTGATGGTATTATACATTGGCCCCGATAAAAATGACAAAGAAAGAGGAATCGCTATTTACAATTCAAATAATTTGCTGCAGTGGGAGCAAAAAAGCTTTATCAAAGGCATGTATGAATGTCCCGACCTGTTTGAACTGCCCGTGGATGGCAACCCCGCAAAAAAAAAATGGGTGCTGCATGCAGCAGATGGCGGCTACCTGGTAGGCAATTTTGATGGTAGCACGTTCACGCCCGAAACAGGGAAGATGAAAATGGACCTCGGCAATAATTTTTATGCCGCTCAATCGTATAGTGATATTCCAAAAGCAGACGGCAGGCGCATACAGGTTGGATGGATGAGCGGCGGTATTTACCCCGATGCTCCATTCAATCAACAAATGGCCTTTCCCTGTGAACTCACTTTAAAAAAGTTCCCGGAAGGAATACGCATATGCCGGAACCCGGTAGCAGAAATTAAAAACATATACGGGGAGCGGTTCACCCTAAAAAATCAAACCATTCAACCGGGCTCCAATATATTGGCTGCTTTACAAGGTGATGCCCTGGATATACATGCCGTTATTGAACCTGGAAATGGGGAAGAATTCGGTTTTGTGGTGCGCAAGGGAAATTATGAAACAAGCGGTACTCCTGTCCGTTATGATGTTAAAAACAGGAAGCTGATCGTTTTAGGAAAATCCGTTGATCTTGAACCTGTAGATGGAAAGGTAGAAGTGCGTATTTTAGTGGACCGTGCTTCCATTGAAGTATTTGCCAATGGAGGTAAGATATCCTTATCCAGTTGTTTCATACCGGTGTATACTTTTAATGATATGGAATTTTATTGCAAGGGTGGAGAGGTGAAAGTAGAAAGTATGGATATCTATAAATTGAAATCTGCCTGGCAAAAATAAAAGAGCAATTAATTATTGTAATTTGAAATAAAGACCACATGAAGAAAGCTTTTATCCTGTCCACGTTGTTGGCGTTATTCAACCTGGCTTGTAATACCGCATCAAAAGAACAAAAGATTCCGGAAGCTATTGGCCCTTTACCTACCGCAAAGCAACTGGCCTGGCACGATCTGGAGTTCTACTGGTTCATTCATTTTGGACCCAATACATTTACCGATAAGGAATGGGGACATGGTGATGAGCCTGCGGATGCATTTAACCCCACGGCGCTCGACTGTAATCAATGGGCTTCCATTGCAAAACAATCCGGCGCAAAAGGCATTATCCTTACGGCAAAGCACCACGACGGATTTTGTTTGTGGCCGAGCAAATATTCCAAACACACGGTTAGGGAGAGCAAGTGGATGGATGGAAAAGGTGATGTAGTAAAAGCGCTTTCCGATGCCTGCAAAGCAAACGGATTACTATTCGGAATTTACCTTTCACCCTGGGATCGCAACCATCCTGAGTATGGCACCCCTGCATACAATGATGTGTATGTGAACACGATGACAGAAGTAGTAACCCAGTATGGACCATTATTTGAATTTTGGTGGGATGGTGCGAATGGTGAAGGTCCCAACGGGAAGAAAATGGTATACGACTTTAACCGGTTTGAAAAAGAAATCAAAAAATTAGCACCCGAAGCCGTAGTGTTCAGCGACATCGGCCCGGATATTCGCTGGGTGGGCAATGAAAGAGGAATAGCCGGTGCCACCAACTGGAACTTGTTAGACACAGCAGGATTTACACGAGGTGCGGGCGGACCATCGCAGGATACATTAAACCAGGGAAACGTGAACGGCAAAAGCTGGATTCCTGCAGAATGTGATGTGAGCATCCGCCCGGGCTGGTTCTATCATGCCGAAGAAGACGACAAGGTAAAAACGCCCGAACAATTATTTGACCTTTACCTGAAATCTGTAGGTCGTGGATCAACTTTTCTGCTGAACGTGCCGCCTGACAGACGGGGGTTGATCAATGAACATGATTCGGTCGCACTGGCCGGATTTAAAAAATACAGGGACGAAAGCTTTGCTGATAATCTTTTTAAAAAAATAAGCATTGAATATACAAATACTGACGGCGAAAAGGTTTCCATGAATTTTGATAACGGCTTTAACCTAGATTATCTTAACACGGGAGGTGATAACAATATCATTACTGTTGAGCCCGGCAAAGAGGTAACCATCAATTGCATTATGCTGAAAGAGTACATTGCATTAGGACAAAGCATCAAAAAATTCAAATGCCTGCTCAAAAATGGTCATGAAATCGTTAAAACCATTGAAGGCACAACCATAGGGCATAAACGCTTGCTTACATTTGAGTCCACGCCAATCACCTCAGTTGACATTGTCATCGAAGAAACAAAGGGTAATGCATTGATCAGCGATATTGCTGCCTACCGGATTGCAGATCAGCTGGTGGAAAAATGAGCGCTATCGGGAACAATGGACGGGATGATGGGAATAGTGAAAAGTTACCGGGCCGACTAAGCCTAACGATTAAATTAACCGGGCCAACAGGTTTCAAAATCATAAACAACAACGGGGCACTCCATGTGGGTACCCCGTTATAAATAATGATCAGGCCTGCCGGGCATAAGTCACGATTCTATTTGCATGTATAACTCACTAGCATGTTGTTGAAACCCGTATCGTAATTGCCAAAATATAAAGACGGATAAATAAAATGAGGCATTTGATTTAATTTCACAGGCAAACCCGATTGGTTGAATTGTGAAACTTCTCCTACCGGCGAATTAATGCTATAATCCCTGTCGAGAAACATCCATACTTTATTTGTTTGCCTTATATTAGTCTTGTTGGTATAAGTAACACCCGGTTTAACCAGGTTTCCATTACTATCGTAGATATAAGTGGCGTTTATGTTATTGACTCCACCGACCTCCCTGATTACCCGACCAAAATGGTCCAGTTCAAATGTAGTTACATCTACACGAGCAAAATATTGAGGCTGGTCGTTGATAAACCAATCACCTGCAGCATACTCAAACGTGGAATCGGTGATTAAATGACTATTTACATAGCTGTACTTATGCCAGTAAAGTGCCGCTTTTCCTGAGGCAAAGGCGTTGTTTAAATATAAAACCAGTTTATTGGAGTAGTCATATTTGAAGAACTTGTCTTCCGGGTACGAAAAACATTCATAAAATCGCGATATAGCATATATTATACTTACCGGGTCTCCCTGCGGGTTGTAGCTGAACCAGGCCGTATCCGAAAAATCATTTCCGTCATCACAATCGTTCGCATAATTGCTTGTAACCATCTTAATGTCGCAGTTTTTCGCGATGCCACCTGGTTTGCTGATAATATAGTCCAGCACTTTCCTGCACCCCGAAAGAAATGACAGCGAAAGAGCGGCTGCAAAAATGCCCGCACAAAAAATTCTCTTTTTCATTTTTTAGATTTTTAAAGGTTGATAAAGATGGTTTTTCGCCCGGCCGCAGAAAGAATAGAGGAGCTTAAAGGAGAAGATAAGAGGATGTTAAAGAGAGGTAATCAGCGTACGTATTAGTAAAACTACAAATACAAAAATGTATCTGCAAGCTTTCAGGATAGTATATTTATCACCAGCGTGGCATTTGAACGGACCTCGCAACTAGGAATACTGCGAAAGGAGCCACTTACGCCAAATATGGAGTGTTCCAATTTCGATCCCCCATAAATTGCTTTGTTGTCAGAACTGCATTGCATGTGTGGCAATAATCAGAAAACTGGCGGCATCAGCTACCTTGACCATGCT
>DASUFG010000381.1:0-4092 GCA_036274715.1 Agriterribacter sp. | reverse complement strand
TAGCCTCCCCCGGGGCATATCACAATGGCGGTGCCATTTGCTTTTTCGGGTGGGGGTAAAAACAGGGTTAGCGTGGGCTTGCTCACTTTGCTAACGCGAAGGATATCGTTGGTGGTTTCTGATTTTTCTTCATCTGCACCCGGCAGGTTATTGGGTATTTGATTTTCAGGATATAAAAGCATTTCATTAGGATTGGTTTGAGTATAACCTCTTGTGGAAATGGAGCAGATGAGCAGAACAACCGCGAGATATCGCTTCATGACAAATGTATTTTTTGAAAGTTACCGTTTTATTGTGTTGGATACCGGCATTGTTCTTAAAGCTTCATAAAAGTCCCTGGTCCGCAAAACTAAAAAAACCGGCATCACTCACGATAATATGATCAGCCACCCGGATGTCGAAAAACCGTGCGGCCGCCCTTATTTGTTGGGTAAGTGCTTCATCGGCCCTGCTCGGCTTAAGGCTGCCAGAAGGATGGTTATGACAGAGTATGATGCTCACGGCATCTTCCTCCAAAGCCCTTTTTAAAATGATACGCGGATCTGCCACCGTACCTGTAATACCGCCCTTGCTTATAATTTCGGTATGATTGACTTTATTGGCGCGGTTGAGAAACATCACCATAAAAACTTCGTGATCGTGGTCTTTGAGCAAGGCTTGCAGGTGTTTGGCTATACTGGCACTGTCGGTAATAACAGGCTTCTCCAATATTTCGTTGGCCTGCCTGCGTCTACCTAATTCCAGGGCGGCGGTAATTGTAATGGCTTTGGCTTCTCCAATTCCTTTGATCTTCATCAATTCTTTTATGGAAAGCCTACCTAATTCACCCAGGTTATTGCTGCCTAACTGAAGGATTTCTTTGGCAAGATCCAATGCCGATTTCTGGCGGGTTCCATTTTGTAACAGAATGGCGATCAACTCAGAATGGCTTAGATTCTCAGGACCTTTATTACGAAGTTTTTCCCTTGGCCTGTCGTCGGTTGACCAATACTTGATGGAAGTTTTTTGCAGGGGCAACATAATTTTTGTGTTTTTCAGCCGTTAATCCATTCTGTAATATATCCAAATTCCTTTTAATAACCTTTAAAATCTGCCTCTTATGAAACTTTCAAACCGCCAGCTTGTTATTGGCTCCCTACAACCACTGTTGTTTTGCATTGGCATGTATTGTGTAATTCTTATGTTTTCGGTTTTTGCCTGCTCGTCTTTATACCATGTTTTAAAAGGTAATAATAAGCCAGCCGCCAGCGAAACCAGGACAGCCTCTGCTGCTTCAAAAAGTAGTGCGGTTACAGCTTCCTTGGAACAATAAGCAAAATCATAAGCGCTAACTCAGTATATTTTCATGGACTTAATATTTGGATGAAAGCAGGCATTATTATTTAATGTTTGGATCATTCAACAGCCAAATGTTTATTGCCACCCGTTGATGTGAAATTGATGAATATCGGCTTTCGGTCAGTGAGATGTTTTAATGTAAAAGTTTAGATTTCTTTTCTATAAAAAGACCCCATAAATTTAGTGGCGTGCGGCAGCCACTTTGCCGGTTTAGGCCTTCACTTTTTTTGATGCGCTGCGCCATTAGTAAATCCTTCTTTCTATCTTCGCCGCATATCCAGTTTAAATATGCAACCGAAGGCGAAATTATTTTCAGGCACTGGTTCCTGGTATCTGGCGGAAAAAATTGCACAGCAGTTTGGACAGCCATTGGGCAAAATAAGTATCCAACGATTCAGCGATGGAGAAATTCAACCTACTTTTTTAGAAAGTATAAGGGGGGATTATGTTTTTTTGATTCAAAGTACCTTTTCCCCGTCGGATAATATCATGGAGTTGCTGCTGATGATTGATGCCGCCCGCAGGGCATCTGCCTATAAAATTATTGCTGTTTTACCCTATTATGGTTATGCCAGGCAGGATAGAAAGGACAAACCCAGGGTTGCCATTGGCAGTAAACTGGTGGCTAACCTGCTCACTGCTGCGGGAGCGGATAGGGTGATTACCATGGACTTGCACGCTCCCCAGATCCAGGGCTATTTCGACATCCCGGTTGATCATTTAGATAGTTCCGCTATTTTCATACCATATATTGAAAAACTTAATCTTGAAAACCTTACCTTTGCCGCCCCCGACGTGGGAAGCGCCAACCGGATAAGGGAAATTGCCAGTTATTTTAACGCCGAGATGGTGATTTGCGACAAGCATCGTAAGCGGGCAAATGAAATTTCGAGCATGGTAGTAATCGGGGATGTAGCGGATAGAAATGTAGTTCTTATTGATGATATATGTGATACTGGCGGAACGCTTTCCAAAGCCGCAGGATTACTTATAGAAAAGGGGGCAACGAGCGTGCGGGCATTATGTACGCATCCCGTATTAAGCGGTAACGCGTACGCTAATATAGAAAATAGTGTGTTAGAGGAATTGGTGGTGTGCGATACCCTTCCTATAAAAGTGAACTCGGATAAGATAAAAATATTAAGTGTAGCCAACCTTTTTGCTATTGCTATCCGGAATGCGCATGAAAATCAAAGTATTACGAGTCTTTTCATTCACAGTCAATTAAGAAACAAGTAGTAAATATTAAACTCAAATAAAAAATGAAAACAGTTACAATCGAAGGACAACTGAGGACCGGAACCGGAAAGAAAGCCACCCGGCAACTCCGCTCTCAGGGTTTGGTACCTGGTGTAATTTACGGTGGCGACAAGGAAGTGAATTTTCACGCTCCGGCATTGGCATTTAAACCGTTAGTGTATACATCAGATTTCCAGCTAGCCAACATTAGTGTCGACGGGAAGGATTACCGTTGTATTCTGAAGGATATTCAGTTGCATACAGTAAGCGACAAACTCAACCACGTTGATTTTCTACAGTTAATTGACCAGAAAAAAGTGGTTGCAAACATCCCGCTTAAATTTACAGGCGTGGCTGCCGGCGTTAAGGGCGGTGGTAAACTCGTAACTAAGATGAAATCATTAAAAGTGAAAACCTTGCCTCAATATCTCACCGAGAATATTGAAGTGGATTTAACCAACCTTGAGGTGAATGAGAATATCCGGGTTGAGGATGTGAAAGTGGATCACTTTGAGATATTAAACTCTCCCCGCATACCAATTGCTTCTGTGGTAATGACGCGCCAATTGAAACAGGAAGAATCAGCGGCGCCAGCAGCGGCTGCTAAAAAATAGAAACTTAATTTTATTTTACAACCCAGTCCTTGTTTGGATTGGGTTTTTTTATAGCTGTTCGTATTTCATGTCTAAATTTTTAATTGTAGGCTTAGGAAACCCCGGAGCGGAGTACAGGCACACCCGCCACAATATTGGCTTTGATGTTGTTGATGCATTTGTGCAGAAGCATAATGGGATGTTCCGGGCGGATCGGCTGGCAGAAGTGGCTGAAATTAAATGGAAGGGTAAGATTTTTATATGCATCAAGCCAACAACTTACATGAATTTGAGTGGCAAAGCTTTTTGGTATTGGATGGATAAAGAAAGGATTGCCATTGAGCATACCTTAACCATTGTTGATGACCTTGCATTACCACTTAGCAAACTCCGTTTACGGGCCGGTGGCAGCCATGCAGGGCACAATGGTCTTTTAGACATTCAAACCATCCTGGCTACAGGCAATTACCCCAAATTGAGATTTGGCATTGGCAACCATTTTCCAAAAGGCATGCAGGCTGAGTTTGTGCTTAGCAAATGGTATCCCGAGGAAAAAGCCATCGTGGCTCAAAAAATCGAAAAATGCATCGAAATAATTGAAAATGTTTTTATTATGGGCTTACAGCGAACGATGGGCGCGGTGAATAACCTTGAATTTGTACAGTAAAGCAACTATTGCATAATGACAATAGGTAAAAAATGGTGCCAAGTGTATAAGTTTCAATTTGTTTGCATTAAATTAGCATCTCGCAATTTTTCATTCTGCAGCATCCATTTTCCTTGAACGGACCCTTAATCTACTTAAAAGCACATGTTCATATCGTTTAATTTTTATTTGTAAACCTTATTGAACTCTATTCTATTATGAAAATATTCTGTATTGGTCGTAACTATACTGAGCATGCGAATGAACTGGGTAATG
>DASUFG010000380.1:0-7308 GCA_036274715.1 Agriterribacter sp. | reverse complement strand
AGTAATACGCTTTTTAAGGTTAGAAGCCGGGATTTCCACAATACGGTGACCCGCCATTTGCGCATTACGCACCCTGGTCAGGAAATCTGCAATAGGATCTGTTACCATTTTTATGAATTAATCAGTTCAAAATTTATTTTTACCTGCAATCGTTTATGGAAATTGATCACTTAAAGATGTTGATATTGCTTCAAGCATTTACCTGGCAATCTCAAATTTCAAATCATCAATATCCAATTTCCTACCAGCTCGCCTTTTTAACGCCTGGTATAATACCATTTAAAGCCATATCACGAAAAGCGATTCTCGATAAACCGAAATAACGGATATACCCCCTGGGACGACCCGAAACCTGGCAGCGGTTTTTTAAACGCACTTTCGATGAATTCCTGGGCAATGCATCTAATGCCTTCCAATCCCCTGCAGCTTTTAAAGCAGAACGTTTTTCAGCATATTGCTCCACCAGGTGCTCTCTTTTTCTTTGTCTGGCTTTTACTGACTCTTTTGCCATAATATTTGTTAAGTTCGAATTTTTGAATTGCGACACCCGAAAACGATCTTTCTTTCCCGGATCCCGTTATTAAGACTTCGTATTGCGATTAATCCTTTCTTGCGTTCCTGAAGGGCATGCCCAATTCTTTCAATAACTCGTACGCCTCTTCGTTGGTATCCGCAGATGTTACGAAAGTGATGTCCATACCTGTAATTTTATTGACTTTGTCGATATCAATTTCAGGAAAAATGATCTGCTCAGTCACTCCTAATGTGTAATTACCGCGACCATCAAATGCTTTCTCGCTAATCCCTTTAAAATCACGTACCCGGGGCAATGCGGAAGAGATCAGCCGATCGAGGAACTCATACATTTTTACACCACGTAATGTTACCCTTGCTCCAATAGGAACACCTTTACGCAATTTAAAATTGGAGATGTCCTTTTTAGAATTGGTAGCCACTGCTTTCTGACCGGTAATGGTTGCCAGTTCCTCTACAGCTATATCTACCAGTTTCTTATCGTTTACCGCACCGTTTACACCACGGTTCAGGCAGATTTTTTCTAACTGGGGAACCTGCATTACGCTTTTATAGGCAAAACGTTTCATCAACGCTGGTACAACATCTTTTTTGTACTTATCAGCTAACCTCGGAGTATAATTTGTTGTGCTCATCTTATCAAAATTTATTACGCTGTTATTTTTACAGCGGCATTAAATGGTGTCGCCGGATTTTTTTGATACACGAATCAGTTTTCCGTTCTCCCTGGTGCGCTTCACTTTAGTGGGCTCACTCTTTTTGGCATCCCAAAGCTTAACATTGCTGATGTGAATCGGGGCTTCCTTCTTCACTAAACCACCTTTGGTATTCTGGGCAGAAGGTTTGGTATGGCGGGTGATGATGTTGGCACCTTCAACCAATACACGCGCATCTTCCGGAAACACTTCCAGCACGGTACGCGCCTTTTTTACATCTTTATCGTCTCCGGAAATGATCACTACCGAATCGCCTTTTTTAATGTTAAACTTGGGTTTAAATCTTTTGCTCATTTTCTTATGCTTTATCCCTGGTAAAGAGAATTTTAAACGTCTTATTTATGTTCCGCACCCGTTTAAAAGGGAGCGTTTGCCAGCTGTGTGCTACAGCACTTCAGGTGCCAGCGAAATAATTTTCATATAGCCCTTGTCGCGCAATTCCCTGGCCACGGGTCCAAAAATACGTGTGCCGCGGGGCTCATCTGCTGCATTCAACAACACCACAGCGTTATCATCGAAACGGATATATGATCCATCTTTACGACGCAACTTATTTTTGGTGCGAACAATAACGGCTTTGGCAACAGTTCCCTTTTTTATGCCGCCTGCAGGAATAGCGTCTTTAACTGTTACTACAATCTTATCGCCGATCTTTGCGTAATCCTGACCGCTGTTGCCCAGAACACGGATACACAGCACCTCTTTGGCACCGCTGTTATCTGCTACATTTAACCTGCTTTCTTGCTGAATCATTTTATTTAGCTTTAGGCTGTAAGCTTTGAGCCGACAGCGTTTATACAATTTAGTAGAGTCCAACTCACAGCTGATAGCTATTAGCTGATAGCTTTTCTTATTTTGCTTTTTCAACGACTTCCACCAGGCGCCAGCGTTTTGTTTTGCTCAGCGGACGGGCTTCCATAATCTTAACAATATCCCCGATGCCACACTCGTTCTTATCGTCGTGAGCATGGAACTTGGTAGTCTTCTTTACGAACTTACCATAGATGGGGTGCTTTACCTTAATTTCAATTTCAACGGTAACCGTTTTCTCCATCCTGTTACTGGTTACTACCCCAATCTTTGTTTTACGCAAATTTCTTTCAGCCATTTTATTTAGCTTTTAGCTTTTTTCTTTAATTCAGTTTTTAACCTTGCGATATCCCTGCGGAGTGCCTGTATGCTCATCGGGTTCTCCAATGGAGAAGTGGCATGGGCAAACCTTAATTTCTTAAGCCGGATTTCATCTTCGTTTACACGCGCCTGCAAATCCTTTTCATTCATTGTTTTCAGGCTATTTACAAAATCGATTTTCTTTGACATTACTATTCAGTTTGAATATTTAAAACTTTACTGCCGGGTATTATTGTCCAGCGTAATCACGGCGAACAATAAACTGTGTTTTGATCGGCAATTTCGCTGCAGCCAGTGTCATCGCCTCTTTTGCCACCTGAACCGGAACACCGTCCGCTTCAAAAATGATACGTCCTGGTTCCACTACCGCAGCCCAAAACTCAGGGTTACCTTTACCTTTACCCATTCTCACTTCGGCGGGCTTCCGTGTAATTGGTTTATCGGGGAAAATACGGATCCATACGTTCCCCTCACGCTTCATGGCACGTGTCATTGCCTGGCGGGCAGACTCTATCTGGCGGTTCGTCAGCCAGATGGGCTCCAGGGCTTTCAAAGCAAATGAACCAAAAGATACGGTTGCACCGCGTTTAGCCACCTCTCTTATTCGTCCTTTCTGGGCTTTTCTGTGTTTTGTTCTCTTCGGCTGTAACATTATATTACAATTTGAAAAATTTTAAATAAATACTGTCTCTTTCCTTCGCATTATCTCCTGTCGCCTCTTCCACCACCTCTTCTGTCATCGCGACGATCGCCGCCTCTCCTGTCTCTGTCTCCCCCGCCTCTTCTGTCATCTCTCCGGTCGTCTCTGCGGTTATCACCCATACCACTATCGAGCTTGCCATCCACTATATTTGGGTTAAGATCGCGTTTGGTTAACACCTCGCCTTTACAGATCCAAACCTTAATTCCAATTTTACCATACACCGTCAACGCGAACACGTTGGCGTAATCGATTTCCATCCGGAACGTATGCAAAGGAACACGACCCTGTTTAATCTCTTCCGACCGTGCAATTTCAGCGCCGCCCAAACGCCCGCTTACTTTTACTTTTATCCCTTCAGCGCCCATACGCATGGCAGAAGCGATAGACAGTTTGATAGCACGCTTGTAGTTAATACGGTTTTCAATTTGCCGTGCAATGGTATCGCCCACAATATTGGCATCCAATTCGGGACGGCGAACCTGGAGAATGTTAATTTGTACATCTTCCTTACCGGTAAGCTTTTTCAACTCTTCTTTAATATGGTCAACCTCGCCACCGCCTTTACCAATGATAATGCCTGGCTTGGAAGTATGAATAGTAACGATCAGTTTATTAAGCGTACGTTCAATTACTATTTTTGAAATTCCACCTTTATTGATACGGGCGTTAAGGTATGTTCTGATCCTGTTGTCTTCGATCAGCTTTTTAGAGTAATCCCTTTTATTACCATACCAGTTGCTTTCCCAACCACGTATGATGCCTAACCTGTTACCAATTGGATTTGCTTTTTGACCCATGTTTATAATTTGAAAATTTTCACTTTTATTTCTGGTCTACGATTTTCTGGTCTACAATCAGCGTTACATGATTGCTGCGTTTGCGTACCCTGTAAGCCCTACCCTGTGGTGCAGGCAACATTCGCTTGAGTACCCTGCCACCATCTACAAAAATTGTTTTCACCAACAGGTTACTGTCTGCCGCGCTGGTTCCTTCATTTTTTTGCTCCCAGTTGCTGATCGCACTCCTCAATAATTTGTAAAGAGGAGTAGAAGAATGCTGGGGATGATGTTCCAAAATCGCCAAAGCCTTCTCTACATCCATACCACGGATTACATCTGCTAACAAACGCATTTTGCGTGGTGATGTAGGATAGTTTCTGAGTTTAGCTACTGCTTCCATTTTTTATTGTTTCTGGCTTCAGCCTACCTGCGTTTAGAGCAGGCAACCGAAACTGATTTTTAAGCTATTTTCTTACTGGAGTGTCCTTTAAAATTCCTGGTTGGTGCAAATTCACCTAATTTATGACCCACCATAAATTCAGTTACATACACCGGTATGAATTTGTTGCCATTGTGCACCGCAAATGTATTACCCACAAAATCGGGGGTGATCGTAGAGCGGCGGCTCCAGGTTTTAATTACACCTTTTTTTGCTGTGCCTTCATTCATAGCCAATACTTTTTGCTCTAAATAATCGGCTACGTAAGGACCTTTTTTAATTGAACGACCCATAATCTATAATTCAGATTTTAGACTTTTTTTCCTGGTTGTGTTTTGCGTGTTACGCTTACTTCGCTAACTTTTTCCCGCTCTTGCGCTGAATGATCAACTTATCAGAACCTTTATGCTTACGGGTTTTTAATCCTTTTGCATATTTACCGGTTCTCGACCTTGGATGCCCCCCGGAAGCCCTTCCTTCACCACCACCCATCGGGTGATCTACAGGGTTCATCGCCACACCACGTGTACGCGGACGGATACCCTTCCAACGGTTAACCCCTGCTTTGCCTGATCTTTCGAGACTGTGGTCGCTGTTGCTTACAACACCCACGGTGGCATAACAATTAATCAATATTTTTCTCAATTCCCCACTTGGCATTTTTAATATGCCGTACTTTTCTTCCTTATTGCTCAGTTGGGCAGACGTTCCGGCACTGCGAACCATCTTACCACCCTGCCCGGGCTGCATTTCTATATTGTGTACGTTAGTACCGAGCGGCATATATTTCAGTTGCAGTGCATTACCCACTTCCGGGGCTACATTATCACCACTTAAAATAGTCGTTCCTACCTGTAATCCCTGGGGTGCAAGGATGTATCTCTTTTCGCCATCTGCATAATTAAGCAATGCGATGAAAGCAGAACGGTTAGGATCGTATTCAATGGAGGCTACCACTGCATTCACATTTTTCTTATCCCTCTTAAAATCTACAACACGATATTTCTTTTTGTGTCCACCGCCGATATATCGCATGGAACGACGACCCTGGAAATTACGTCCGCCTGTCCTGGATTTTACTTCGAGCAGGCTTTTTTCAGGCGTATCCGAAGTAATTTCGGCATAAGAATTTCCAATTCTCCAGCGGGTTCCCGCTGTCATTGGTTTGTATTTTTTTACTGCCATGTTATTTCTATTTTGCGAACTTTTCAGCTTCGCCAGCTTTAATAATTTGTTTTGTTCGGATTACAGTGTGCCGTACAGATCAATGTTTTCACCTTCGGCTACGGTTACATACGCTTTTTTATACGCAGGTTTACGACCCGAAATAACCCCTGCCTTGGTAAACCTTGATTTACTTTTGCTTGGTACAACAACAGTATTTACATCAATTACCTTTACGCCGTAAAACTCTTCTACTGCCTTTCTTATTTCAAGTTTGTTTGACTTACGTCCTACGCGGAAAGCATATGTGTTTCTTTTTTCAGAAAGCTTGTTGCTTTTTTCGCTTATGATCGGTTTTACCAGTACATCTGCAAGTTTCATCTCTGATTAATTTGAAAATTTAATAATTTGAAATGCTTTTGTTCTTTTCAAATTTTGTTTATGCTTCAGCAACCACTTCTTCGTCAGTAAATATTTTAGCGGCATTTTCAGTAAGCACCAACACATCACTGTTCATAATATCGTAGGTATTCATATCTGCCAGCAACACGCCCAATACGGTAGGTACATTCCTGAAACTCAACTGCACATTCTCGTTATAATCAGGCAATACAAACAACGTCCTTTTCTTGTCGAGCTTGAGGCTCTTCATTAAACCTACTGCCTCTTTTGTTTTAGGCGCATCCAATGCAAAGTCTTCCACAATTACGATTGCATTTTCTTTCGCCTTATAAGAAAGCGCTGATATTTTAGCCAGGTCTTTCACTTTACGATTCAATTTAATATCGTAACCATGTGGCTTAGGTCCGAATACAGTACCACCGCCTTTATACAAAGGGTTACGGATATTCCCTTTACGGGCGCCACCGGTTCCTTTTTGACGATGCAACTTGCGGCTGGATCCCTTTACTTCTGCACGGGTTTTTACTTTATGCGTTCCCTGGCGCTGTGCAGCCAGGAATTGTTTTACAGAAAGGTAGATGACGTGATCATTCGGTTCAATACCAAAAATATCATCAGGCAATTCTGCTGTGCGACCCGTTTTGTTACCTTCTTTATTTAAAATATCTACTTGCATTGTATAAAATATTTTGCCGGTAAACAGATGACTGTTACCGGCAGTGACTTACTTTTGAATTAATACAATTGAACCGTTATAACCCGGAACTGCTCCGCTCACTAACACATAGTTTTTTTCGGGGAACAATTTCACCACTTTCAATCCCTTCACTTTCACCCTGTCGGCGCCCATACGTCCGGCCATGCGCATACCTTTAAATACGCGTGACGCATCGGAAGAGTTACCGATTGAACCCGGAGCTCTCTGCCTGTCGTGCTGACCGTGCGATTGCTCACCCACACCACTGAATCCGTGACGTTTTACAACACCCTGGAAACCTTTACCTTTTGTGGTACCTACTACTTCAACCTTATCGCCTTCAGCGAAAATGTCGAGTGTTACGGTTTCACCAATATTTTTTTCGAGGGAAAAATTCCGGAATTCTTTAACGAACTTTTTAGCGGGAGTGTTTGATTTGGCGAAGTGACCGGCTTCTGATTTGCGGGTGTGCTTTTCGGTTTTATCGCCATAACCTAATTGAACTGCACTATAACCGTCGGTCTCTTTTGTTTTAACCTGCGTAACAACACAGGGACCAGCTTCAATAATAGTAACGGCAGTTTGCTTGCCGTCGGCAGGATTGAAGATGCTGGTCATCCCGATTTTTTTACCAATAATACCTTTCATTGTTTTGTTTTTATACCCAATTTGGTTAAAGAGACAGACTGGATTTCATTTAGTTATTTTAGTCCAATGCTTCAATCCCCGTTTGCCGCCGACCT
>DASUFG010000379.1:0-2295 GCA_036274715.1 Agriterribacter sp. | reverse complement strand
TTGTGTCACTCTCTTGTACGCATAGCCATCCTATTCAGCATTGCAGGTGTGTGCTAAATGATAATCCAATCGGGTAAACTCTAATTGCAAATATTATTCCGCTAATAGCGAATGCCCTTGACTGTGCTTTTCAATCACCTTATCAAAGAGTTCTTCGTTCAGCAGATCTTTGATGGACGGAATAATAAAATCAGGTGCATACCCAAACTGATCCAGGTCCGATTCTTTGGTAACGCCCGACAAAGTGAGTACCGTGGTGAATCCCATAGAACCCGCTCCAAGAATATCGGTACCCATGGTATCGCCAATCATTACCGTATCATCTGTAGCCAAACCCAGGGTTTTTCTTGCCATGCGCATCATTACCGGGCTCGGTTTGCCAACGCTGAATGCCTTCTTCTCAGTAGCTACTTCAATCATCGCAACAAAAGCACCACAACCGGCCCTGTATTTGCCATTGCCGATCGGGCAATTGGGATCAAGGTTGGTGGCCACTAATTTTGCACCCTTCATGATCATGTTGATTGCCTTGTCTACAGATTCGAGCATAATTGTTCTGCCCTCTCCGATTACTACATAGTCCGGATGATCATCCACAATAGAATAACCAGCGTTATGCAGTTCATTCAGTAGTCCACCTTCGCCAATTACGTAAGCGGTACCACCGGGCGTTTTGGAAGCGAGGTACCTTGCAGTAGCCATCGCGCAGGTAAAGATGTCTTCATCGGTTACATCAAAACCCATCTTCAGCAATTTATAACAAACATCCCTGCTTGTACGCTGACTGTTGTTGGTAAGAAACAAAAAAGGAAATCCCTTTCTCTTTAACCCGTTAATAAATTCAACTGCTCCGGCGATGGGTTCACTGCCTTTGTAAATAACCCCGTCCATGTCGATTAAAAAACCTGTTTTATGCATATTCCTTTTTTTTTGATTTAATAAAAGGCAAACAATGTTAGACAAACATGTAAAGCGGCAAAACGAATCGAAAAATGTGAGGCAAGAAAATAAGCAAGCGTGGAGATATGGCCTGCAACGATATAACGCAAAGATACTGAAAATATTATTTTACATTATACCAAAACCTTTCATTCATGTCAATGAACAAAATGATAACTATTACAGAACACTGAGCCGTAGAGATGCCAGGCTTTATGCTCATTTTTGAAATTTGATGATTTGGTGCCTGAAACTGATCATCCGGCAGGTTTGAAATTTAACGAATTGATAATAACCATATGGCGAGATCGAAGATGTTGAAATGAAATGTTGTTTCCCATCACCTGTTGCGCGAACGCATTGGAAAGAGCAATCTTTTTTCGAATTTCGAAATTCAGACTTCATATTTGTTGACAATTTGTTCATTTTTTTCATCTCCTTACGATTACCTATATTTAGCCCTTCAATGTAAACCCCATCACATACCTTTATGGACACAAGGAGAGACTTTATTAAAAAAGCAGCATTGCTTTCAGGTGGCACCGGGTTATTAAGTGGATTGCCGCCATCCATTCAAAAAGCATTTGCCATTAACCCCAAAGCGGGTTCCACTTATCTTGAAGCAGAGCATGTAGTTTTCCTGATGCAGGAAAACCGTTCTTTCGATCACTGCTTCGGGACATTACAGGGCGTTCGCGGGTTTAATGATCCCCGTGCCATTCCATTGCCAAATAACAATAAAGTATGGCTGCAATCGAATGCAGCGGGTGAAACCTATGCCCCCTTTCGTTTGAACATAAAAGAAAGCAATATTACCTGGCTGGGTTCTCTACCGCATGGCTGGAGCGATATGACAGATGCGCGGAATGAAGGGAAGCATGACAAATGGCTCGATTCTAAAAAATCGGGGCATAAGGAGGCGAGGAATATGCCATTAACCATGGGGCATTTTAACCGGGAAGACATTCCTTTTTATTATGCGCTGGCAGACGCCTTTACGGTGTGCGACCAGCATTTCTGTGGCTCATTAACAGGCACCACACCCAATCGCCTGTATTTCTGGACCGGCACCATCCGCGAAAAACATGATGAAAATGTACAGGCCAATGTTTACAATAGCGATGTTACCTATGAAAGGGAAGCCACGTGGAAAACATTTCCGGAATATCTTGAAGAAAATAATATTCCCTGGCGGATATACCAAAATGAATTAAGCGTTGAAACCGGATTTGAAGGAGAAGAAGAAGATTGGTTGGCCAATTTTACCGACAACCCGATTGAATGGTTCTCGCAGTTCAATGTGCGGTTCTCCCCCACCCATATGAAATACCTGGTAAAGGCAAAAGAAGTATTACC
>DASUFG010000378.1:0-3641 GCA_036274715.1 Agriterribacter sp. | reverse complement strand
GATTTTTAGTGGAATACTATCTGCGGGCATATTTCAAATTTTCCTTAGCCCATTTTCCTGCCGGTGAGACAGCAACCGGTAGCGGAACGATGCTGGAATCCATCCGGGTTTCAATACCTGCTTGAAAATGAATGATTGAATATGGAACTTTGCCGGGGTCTTCCGTTTACCGAAACCGAAACTTCTATCGCTTTTCCTATGCTTGCTTACACGACAGTAAATTAATCGTAAGCCGGAAAAATAAGTATCTCTTCTTCATGGTTTGTTTTGGTCGAAATTCTAATCTCTTTTAAACAAGCACCTTTCTCATCTTTGGCCATACAGTTTACCAAAACTTCGTCAATAAGTTCATCATTTTTGTCCCTGGTAATAATTTTAGAGAGTTCTTTGTTAGCATAATAAAAATGCTGTGTGTGGAAAGTTGTAAAATTATCCACTATTTTATCAATAGTTCCATCTTTATTATAATGATAAATGCTTTCGTTCTGTTTGTATTGCTTTTTTGTATAACAGCTGATACGTTCGCGTTGTTTAGGCTTCCAGCGTGTTTTACAGTAATAGGGTTCTCTACCCGGATACGATTCCACTACAAAAAATAATTTCTTTTCAGTTTCCTGCAATAGATTTCCTGCAGAATCAACAGTTTTTGAGTGTTTGATATGGCCACTTTTAGTAAAGACCATCTCCTTTTTAAACAAAAGCTTTTTCCCGTTATTCGCTACTACGTATATCTCTTCGGTTGCAGATTTTATTCCGTCGGGCAGCAGTCGCTTCTTAGTATACTTTTTTGTGGCACAGGATTGTACTGTTAAGAGCAGGATTATAAAAATTAAAATTCTCATAATCGTAACGTTTAGTGGTACACTTAAGTTACGAATTTCAGCGGGTTTAAAACAGAACTATTTTTATTTGCATACTGGTTATACAATTTAATTGCTACGATAAATGAACCGTAAAGTATACTGTACCAATTAGACTCGAATCTTCTGATAAAATATTAAAAATGTTGTTGAAGTTATGTACACACGATAATAGTAATTCGTCTGACCGTTCAGAAGCCTGGATTTGCAATTGGCTGATGTTACAAGGTCAAGCCCAACTCACTATCTTAAAGAAGATAGTGCCATAAGTGTCATGCCGATAAAGAAAGTCAAAAATTGAAACAACCCAAAAAAACTTGAGATATGGTCAACCAAATTGGCGTTGTTCCAATTAATATACAGTCGAACCATACTGTACAAAAAAAGAATTCCGAATATTATAGAGAGTCCTTCCAGTACCCAGCCATATATAAGAAGGTTTTCATTTGGAACGGTATTGTCTTTCTTCAGCGAAATAGAAATACCAACAATCCCGGTACCCAGGGTAATTAATAATTTACTAGTATCAATTAAAATGGCATTTGCTTTCATTAAAATATCATCTCCGGGTGATTCAAGGTCACCGTCATAAAGTCTGGATGAAAACCATCGGTCAAAAGGACTCAATTTATTTTTCACTTTTGGGGTTTTAGAATCATTCATGGTTAAGTTAATAATTTTAAAGTTTCTTGCGAAGTTTCAAAAATGCCCTATAACTCTCCGCTTTGCGGAACTCCCACCGCTTTTAGGCGTTTACAAACATTTCTCAGCACTCAAAAACGGGTTCAGCCTATTGCATTGAATTACACCAACGTCGCAATGGGTCAATAATTATTAATCGAAAAAAGGGCGAGGAGCGCAGGCTTTAACAGGATGAACTAAAAACAGTGATCAAACTTATTCATTCCGGTGCAATAAAGCAAATAAATAGTGACGTTGAGTTAAGTTTGCCGGTTTACCCGGCGCGGGACATAGGAAGCTCGCAATTTGTGTTGAGATGGCGGCTATTTCAATAAACAAGCAATAAACGTGCGCTGTTCAGTCAACACAGTTATCCATACTTCAGACCCCAAATCATTTTGCCATTTCGGTTATTTCTAAAGGCTAAAATTGAACTTATCACCAAACAGGAGCACCACCAGGAATAAATCAACAAAGTCATGCCACTGCGCTTGCCAGTTAGCCGTTTCTGCAGCGTAAAATTCTGGTGTAAACAAGCCAGTGCAACCTGCAATGATTATTAATGCAGACAGAGGTAATGATAATAGTAAGGTGATTCTATTTTGCATGGTTTTCTTTTAACCTTTGTAATAGCATAATGGCAAACACGATTACCCAAACCAGGAATGCCCCCATGTTGATGCGTTCCCAAAGTCCTATATGAGGGGTTGGTAGATTTGCCTCGATACCGGGAGACTCCATAAAGGTTAAAACACCAAATATGATAAAGACTACCCATGTGGCAATGGTATAGAGACGAAATTGCTTTCCCAATGCCAAAGCCCCAAACCCCATCAATAGCATATTAAAGAGAAGCGTCATCATCGCCCAAACAATATGCAGTGTATCGGTCAGGGTTCCTCCACCCGCGGCTATTACTTCCCGCTGGTGCATCGGTGGCCAATAGAAGTTCATGATACTGTAAGCGATGATTAAACTTCCTGCAATACGCAGGTGTCGGCTTCCTCCTGCTGCATTCATCACACCCCATCCAAAGCAAATCAAAAACAGGAGATACAACGTGGCAAGCAACACCCATACTATTCTTGTGGGAGCACCAAGGGCTGACAGTTCGCTCACCGTTAGTGTGACCATGTTGTATCCTTGGTATAGCATCGGCACGAAAATATTTATGCCGATATACCATAGCGAAGAAAGGATACCGCAGGTCAGCAATGCTTTTCGCATCGTGAGGGTATCATGTCGCAAAACAATCAGCGGGATGGCTACCACCCATCCCAGCAACACCGGAATTCCCCACATGAGGTGCAACCAGTGAAGCTCCCGGATGATGATAATTTCAACAACGAACCAGATGAACAGCCCGCCCAAAGCAAGGCCGGCTACAAGCCAGTCTGCGCTGGTTCTGCGAAGCACGGTAATAAAAGCAATTGTGTTCAGTATTCCTAATGCAAAGAGAATGATACCGGGAACCAGGAAATCACGAAAAACATCATGCATTATGTCAACAGGCATATCCATGTATCTACCGTCGGGAGCGGCAACAAGCAGGCTACCGCCAAGCAAACAGCCTGCCGCCTCGTACCCCAGGATAACCAGCAGTATAATCCGCTGCCATCGGGGTTGACTGATCTTCTTTTGAGTTTGCAGTTTCTTCCCGGCGTTTTCTATTGTAGTTGTCATAATATTTCCATTTTGCACTTCATAGATATTCCCCTGGTTTCCTTTTCCTGAAAATAAAAGCACTAAATGGTAAATAAAATGATCATCATCAGCCACCGAAATGATTCAACAGCAGAATTTAAGAAATGTAAACTGGCGGTGTGGCGAGGCATTTTGCATAATGCAGCGTCTTGCGCATTTCCCACTCCATTACACATGTAAAGCGGGTTCAGCACCATGCATCGAATTAAACAAATACGTCTGTAATCGTGTCTTAGAAAGCGCGAATTACACGTGTGCCAACAATTGCCCCGTCGCTTGTATTGTCCAACGATTGTGATCCGTCTAAGAAATATTGAACCCAAACAGACCCTGTTTCGAATTCTGTGGAAGTTCAGTATATTTCATCTGAAAAACCGCCTACTAAAGCTTTTTGAC
>DASUFG010000377.1:0-6710 GCA_036274715.1 Agriterribacter sp. | reverse complement strand
ACTTTCAAAGCGGATCGGTAATCTGAGGGTACTCATTATTTCTGTATGCTTCTGGATAATCATTTGTATCTGGGCCTTTTTTGTGCAAACACAAATGCAGTTTTATATTTTAGCAGCGTGCGTAGGATTGGTAATGGGTGGCATTCAATCCATGAGCCGGAGCACATATTCCAAATTTTTGCCCGAAACGAGAGACACCACTTCCTTTTTTAGTTTTTATGATGTTACAGAAAAAATAGCGTTGGTAATAGGCTTATTTTCCTTTGGCTTCCTGGAAGATATTACCGGCAGCATCCGGAATTCAATTATCGCTTTGATATTGTTTTTTATATCAGGTTTGCTGGCATTGCTGTATACAGGAAGAGCAGTAAGGCGAATGATGTAATTTGAGATTTGAAATTTGAAATTTGAAATTCACCGATAATAGTTCGCACCTGGTACCCGATACCTGGTACCCGACACCTAATGGCTGCTACCTCCCCAAAACATCCTACATTCGTATTTTAAAAATACTAACGTTGCCAGATGAAACTTTACGCCATTAATACCGGTTATTTTAAATTAGACGGAGGCGCTATGTTTGGTGTAGTACCCAAAACAATATGGAGCAAACTGAATGCGGCCGATGAAAATAATTTATGTACCTGGGCGATGCGCTGCCTGCTCATTGAGGATGGCGACCGGCTGATTTTGGTAGATACGGGGATCGGCAATAAACAGGACGCTAAATTTTTCAGTCATTATTATTTACATGGCGATGATAGCCTGGATAAATCGCTTGCAAGCCATGGATTCCGCCGCGACGACATTACCGATGTGCTGCTCACTCATTTGCATTTCGATCATGTGGGCGGAGCAATTGCCATTGAAGGAAATAAAATGGTGCCCGTGTTCAGAAATGCAACGTACTGGAGCAATGAGCAGCACTGGCAGTGGGCAACCAAGCCTAATGACCGGGAAAAAGCTTCCTTTCTCAAAGAAAATATACAACCGATACAGGACAGTGGCAAACTCAAATTTATTAAAGTAAAAGAAGATATTCCTTTCTCCGAAAACGTAACGATCCGTTTTGTGAATGGACACACCCGTGCCATGATGCTTCCGCAGATCAATAATTATAAGGGCAAAACCATTGTTTATGTAGCCGACCTCCTTCCTTCCACCGGGCATATTCCCATACCGTACGTAATGGCCTATGATATGTTTCCGCTAACCACCCTGCAGGAAAAAAAGGCCTTTTTACAGGAAGCGCTCCAGGATAATTTCATCCTGTTTTTTGAACACGATCCGGTTCATGAATGTTGTACACTCAGCATGACCGATAAAGGGATAAGGGTAAAAGATGTCTTCAAACTCAGCGAAATAGGCTGATCCATTGTATTTAACAAATACATCTTCGCATTAATGGTAATTTAGCTAAGTACATAAGCTATTCAACAATTTTCCTTGTATTCCCATACACTATCTTTCTTATCTTCAATCCTATATTGATTGAGTCATGCACAAGTTATTTTTTCTCCTGTTTCCTTTATCGGCTTTTTCGCAACAAACAGTTTATGATATACTGGTACGCAATGGTAAAATCATTGATGGCACAGGCAATGGCTGGTATTATGGAAATGTGGCGGTTAAAGACGGCAAGATCGTTGATGTTGGGAGAACGGTTGATGCGGCAGCTGCCACTGTTATTGATGCCAAAGGATTAATTATAGCCCCGGGTTTTATTGACGTGCACACGCATATTGAGGGCGATGAAGAAAAAGACCCCACGGCCGCCAGTTTTATTTACGATGGCGTTACTACCGTTATTGCCGGCAACTGCGGTGCCTCCAACACCGATATCGGAAAATATTTAACCTGGCTCGATTCGCTTCATTTATCCATAAACGTGGCCACACTCATTGGCCACAACGATGTGCGAAAAGCAGTAATGGGGAGGGCGAACCGAAGTGCATCACCGAAAGAAATGCAGCAAATGGAAGCCCTTGTTGACAGGGCCATGCAGGATGGTGCAGTAGGCATGTCTACCGGGCTTATTTATATACCGGGAACCTATGCGCAAACACCGGAAATTATCGAACTGGCTAAAGTGGTATCCAAATACAAAGGCGTATACGCCACACATATGCGGGATGAAGGTGACAGTGTTGCAAAAGCCATTAATGAAGCCATTACCATCGGCAGGGAAGCCAATGTGCCGGTAGAAATATCTCACTTTAAAGTGAGCGGTCAGCAAAACTGGGGAAGAAGCAAAGAAACTTTACAAATGGTAGAAACGGCCAGGCGGCAAGGCGTGGATGTAACCATAGACCAGTATCCATATACCGCCAGCAGTACCTCTATCAGCACGCTATTACCCGATGAAATATTAGCAGACGGACAGGATTCTATACAGGCAAGGTTACAAGATGATGCTACAAAAAAATATGTTATTGACTACATGCTGAAGCGTTTAAAGAAAAGAAAATTAAAACATTTTAGTTATGCCGTTGTAACGAGCTACGAGGCCGACAGCACGTATGACGGCAAAAGCATTGAAGCCATTAACCTGATGAAAGGAAAAAAACACAAAGCAAAATACGAGGCGGAAACCGTCATCGACATTATGCTTAATGGTGGCGCAGGTGCCGTGTTTCATGGAATGGGCGAAGAAGATGTGCAACGCATCATGCAATATCCGTTCAATATGTTTGCAAGCGATGCATCCATACGCGTATGGAATGCAGGAAAACCGCACCCGCGCGGCTATGGCACTAACGCCAGGGTGCTGGCAAAATATGTACGGGAAGAGAAAATAATTTCGCTTGAAGAAGCCATACGAAGAATGACATCATTGCCAGCTCAAAAATTCCAATTACAACAAAGGGGATTAATTAAACCCGGCATGGCCGCCGATATTGTTATTTTCGACGAGCAAACCGTACAGGATATGGCCACTTTTGAAAAGCCGCATGCATACTCTAAGGGGTTTACATATGTAATTGTAAATGGCAAAATAACCGTTGACCAGGGAAAGCACAATGGCACAAGAAACGGGGCTGCACTATACGGACCCGGGAAAAATAGAACCCTTACGCCCACCATATAAATTATAAACATGAAGAAAATAATACAAGGAATACTGATCATTTCTGCCTGTACGCTGAGCTTTTGTGCGCCTAAAAAACGAATGGATAAAGAAGAGTGGGTATCGCTTTTTAACGGGAAGGATATTGATGACTGGATTGTAAAGATCCACCACCACGAAACGGGCGACAACTATGGCAATACCTTTCGCGTGGAAGATAGTTTGATAAAAGTGAGATACGACAAATACGATAAATTCAATGAACAGTTCGGGCATTTGTATTTCAAAAAGCCATTTTCGTATTATCACCTCGTGGTGGAATACCGCTTTACCGGAATATGGCGCGAAGATGCACCTTCCTATACCATAAAAAACAGTGGCGTAATGCTGCACTCGCAAGATCCCCGCACCATGCCTCGTGAACAGGACTGGCCTATCTCTGTTGAATTGCAATTACTTGCAGGATTGGGTGACGGTAATCCCCGCCCTACCGGCAATATGTGCTCACCCGGAACCGATGTAGTATACCAGGGGAAAATAGATCCCAGGCATTGTATTGAATCCTCCTCGGAAACTTATGAGGGAGAACAATGGGTACGGGCAGAAGCCATAGTATTAGGGGATTCATTAATTACCCATATTATAAATGGCGATACCGTGCTGCAATACTCGAAGCCACAGATTGGCGGCGGTGTAGTAAACAATTATGATTCCAGTATTAAAAAAAATGGTCAATTATTATCGTCGGGATTTATAGCCCTGCAAAGCGAGGGGCAGGAAATTGATTTTCGTAAAGTGGAAATTCTGAACCTGGAAGGTTGTATGGACCCCAAATCGAAAAACTACAGAAGCTATTATATTAAAAATGATCCATCGAAATGTGAGTGATGGGGGTAGCGAGGAGTGAACAGCAACCAGCTTTCAGTTGTGAACGTGAGGTATCAGGTATCAGGTAACAGTTATTGATGTAGTAAGTTTTGCATTACCTCCTTACCACTTACAACTTTTCCCTTATCACTTTTCCTATCTAAACTTAATCATAGAACTTAAGGGATACCGAAGATTACGATAGCCCATCATATCCACCTTTATATTGCCTACTACAATAGGGGATTCAATACGCAATGGTAGATGGTTGGCATCATCGCTAACCCACACCGACATTTTCTCCCCACCTTCAAATAAGGAGCCTTTAATAAGAAAGGGTTTAAATTTGATAGCTTTGAATTTCCCATATTTAGTCTTTATCGTTTCCTTGCCCATATATCTTACATAAATATTATGCACTTCATCGTCGAGGAATAAACTGAGGTATATTTTTTCACCGGGCTTGTATTTTTCAAAATCAATATTACGGGCATAATACACGGCACTGATTACGTCCTGGATGCATTCTGGTGTTTTATATACGCCTTTTGTAGTAACCACGCTGTTGGCTTCCTGGTTAAAGCTGGCATTCTCATATTTTTTGTATTTGCCTTCGTGCACATTTCGGATAAAGCGATAGGGCTTCAGGGTAGCCGTATCAACGTAACTTTCATACCTGTCGCGCACTTTAAATATCCAATCGTATGAAGCATTCGACCAGCCTTCGCCAACTGTATGGTAAACTGTTTTTCCGTTATATTGCTCTAATTGCGCGCTGAAAGTAGCTGTACCGGCATCAACATATATCCCTGCTACATTATAAAACACCTTAAGTGTTATTATTTCACCCGGTGAGAAGCACTTATTCCGGATCCCACAAAAATCACTATCAGCACTTAGATGAATGCTGAACAATACCGATAAAAGCGTACTGAAAATTTTCCGCCTCATTGCTTTGTATTAAATATTTTATGTGTTAGTGTAAGCAACCCTCCAGCCACAGCCGGCAATACAAGGTTGACAAGCCAAATACCCGTAGACGCTGCATAGATGCCCACAGTATTTGTACTGAAAGTCTGAAAAAGCAGCACCCCTGCTTTACCCCTAATACCCAGTTCAAGTAATGCCATAGTAGGAACAACTGCTAATATAAGATATAATACAGTTATTAACCAGAATGCATTCCATAGTCCGGCGTACACGTGCATCACATCCAGCAGCAATATATACTGAGTAAGGAATACAAAATATCGAAGCGCCGACAGGCATAACACTCTTAACAAAATCGTAACAGTCACTTCGTTCAAAATCATAAAATGCCGGAGCAATTTTTGGGGTATGTTTATTCTTTGGGCAAAGGCTGCTATCCAGTTTAACCTGAAATACAAAAGCCCAAAAAAAAGAGTAATCGCATACATTCCCCATTGAATCACCACTGCCCATGGCTGATTTTTAATCACATTATGCTTGACGAACAAAAGCCCAAGACAGCCAAAACATAATGTAACCAGCAATTGACTGAAACTACCCACAACAGTTAAGGATACAGATCGCATGCGTTTTCCTTCACTAATGTACAAAGCCCTGCCACCATATTCACCAATACGGTTAGGTGTACCAAAAGCAAAAGCAAGTCCTGCCACCACCGCTTTAAAAGCATGCACCAATGAAACAGATTCCAACGACTTTAATAATATCTTCCACTTACCGGCTTCTATCATCCAGTTAAAAAACATCAGCACCATGGCCAGCCAGAATTTCCATGCCAATGGGCCATATAGTGCTTCTTTGATGTACACCACACATTGATCAAGGTCAGGCTGTTTCAACATTTGCCGGTAAACCGTATAGCTCAGCCACACAAACAATACCGGACCGAATACGCGGTTGAGAAATATTTTAATACTTTTGTTTGTAATAGTCATCGCTTGTAAAAAATTCGCATTGCAAAAAAAATCACAGATCATTTTAGGCATCGACCCCGGTACGCTGGTCATGGGCTATGGAATTATTTGTGTTAACGAACGGGCGGTTGAATTATTGGAGATGGGCGTGGTAAAACTGCCGGCCAAGAAAGATAATTATGAGCGCCTGCATATCATTCATACTTGTGTGCAGGATATTATCCGGAATTTTAAACCTCAGCAATTTGCGATAGAAGCCCCCTTCTTTGGCAAAAACGTGCAAAGCATGCTAAAATTAGGGAGGGCCCAGGGCGTAGCCATTGCGGTGGCCATGCAGGCAGGTTTGCCCGTAACCGAATATTCACCGCGAAAAATAAAACAATCCATCACAGGCAATGGAAATGCGGATAAAGAACAGGTATGGCAGATGCTGCAGCGAATAACAAGTATTGAAAATTCGCCCCAATATTTTGACGCATCCGATGCGCTCGCCGTGGCAGTATGTCACCATTTCCAACTTACATCGCCGCTCCCGCAAAAACAGGGCAAGCCAGCGGGTAAAGGAAAAAACACCTGGGAAAATTTTGTTGCCAACAATCCTACCCGGATAGGATAAGTGCAATAGTAATTATGAGTGGTAAAAAACGGTGCCGGCTAAACTATTTTAGTTTTTTATCTGCTCAACTATTTTAGGGAAATTAACCTGCAGGTTTCCACCATTTATATCTATACGTAAATCATTCTTAAGCCGGTCAATAATCTCTGGAAGATAT
The DNA here is from genome assembly GCA_036274715.1 of Agriterribacter sp. Lineage (GTDB taxonomy): Bacteria > Bacteroidota > Bacteroidia > Chitinophagales > Chitinophagaceae > Agriterribacter. The sequence continues at coordinate 99 of DASUFG010000377.1, read as the reverse complement.
AACCTGAGTGCTTCAAGCCGCCGCCATTCATCGTAAAGGTCGGTTGCACGCAGTTCTTTGTCGGAGCGGGCTTTTGTCAACCCTTTTATTTCTGCAATC
>DASUFG010000376.1:0-4279 GCA_036274715.1 Agriterribacter sp. | reverse complement strand
GGGGATGTTTGGGTTCATCCAAAAAAGGAAGATTGACTGCCGCGAGGTCTAACAGCTCCACGGCAAATTCTTTTCTTTCCTTAGCCATCTCAAATATCCAGGATGCTACAGCTGGACCCTTTCTGCCCGGCCTTGTACTGGCAATAATGATTTTTAATTTGTACATCTTCTACCTACAATTTTTAAACTTGCTAAAAAATTCACTTTACAGCTTGTAAAATACGCCGATTTCCCCAACTCACCGTCAATCAACGGCTTCCGTTTAGTGCAGAGGCGAAACCGGGGGTTAAAGGCCCTTTCCCAAAATAATCGGGACGGCCTTCTCGTCAAGGATGGCATTCCGTGACAGGAAGATCAGCTTTTGCACTACAGCCAACTTCTATTTCTCCGGAGCGCCACCGGGTTAACAAAAGAGAACTTAGACATTTTGAAAATGTCATTTTGAATTTCGAAAGCATTTCTTATTGTTCTGTTAGCTTGAACCAAAAGAACCAAAAAATTCAAGGACGGAACCCCGCCTGACCGGACGGGCAGGGATATACAGCCCGTTCCGTTGCGGGAGCACTATTGAGCTGTTGTACTGCTATGTTGAAAAAATTTATCCCCTGGTTACTGTTTTTTATTGTTTACACCGATGGGTAAAAAAACAAATTCATCGTCAATTTTGTGTATGTTTTGTGCAGCAATTAGGAGGGCATAGAAATCCCCAACAATGAGAAATACTACTGTGCTTTCTTCAGTTTATACAAATACAATTGGCTTGCCGGGGGCCAGGGCTTTGCCCGTGGACGATCATTATTGCGATTGAGTGTTTCCCACTTTAAAACATAGCGCGTATTTTCTTCAGTCGATTTCCCGATATCATTGGTGGTTTGAACCATCAAGCCCGGGAAATCCCCTTCCGTTTTCACCTCCGTATCAATCGGTGCTGGTTTTAATACTTTACCTATATTTTCAAATTTATCATTCAGCAGGATGGCACCATTTCCATATTTGATATGCCAGTAATCAATTTGGTAATTTTAAATCCTTTTATCACAACTTCACTATTGATACTCCCGTTTCCGGAAAAATTCCAGCGATAATCCCAATGGGTGATTTGTTTGTAAATCCACTTTCCCCCATCTACCCGGGCAGTATAGAGTTGAAGATTTCCTGCAGCATCGTACTTATGATAGGTGAAGGCAGGTTTGTTATGATCATCCAGGCAAAGTTTTGCCGCTAAATTTATGATCCCACCCTTGGCAGGAATTGGATCAACAATCAACAGTTTCTTATCTAATGTGGCAGGCAGGTCAATTTTTTCGCCAAAGGCGTTGAACCAATTTTTTAAATCGGGACTTTTCATATACGACAAATCATGGTTGGTAGAACAATCAGGCGTGTCGCGCCAAACCCAATACACATGATACCAGCCATCGGCCAGAACAGTGGGTTGTGATTGATAAGCATTCATCAATCCTTGTCCGTCGGTTAGGGGAACATCAAGCATTCGTGACCACTTTTTGTTTTCGCAGGAATAGCTGTTGTAAATCTCATTCCCATTTCCGCTTCCGCCATCACGATAGTGAAAAATCAATTCTCCCTCTTTGGTAAGCATAAAATGCGGATAGGTACAGCGTTTTTCGTTAGTACCTACCATACTCATTTGCTGTGCCAATGTGGTAATATCATTGGCCGCAGTACTTTTGAAATAGGTGATCGGGGTCACATGCATATTGGCGGCTAAATGAATGAATCCTTCCTTGTCAACCGCTAATGTAACCGAGTTGTGACTATCCCATCCCAGCACAGTACTTGTACCGCCGGCTGTTTCACGCGAGGTTGCCGGCAATAGATGTAATTCAAAACTTTTTTCATTAAGGTTTCGTTGACCCACAACCAGGTTTCGGCTGGCGTTGTAGTAAGCAATGTACTGCCTGTTGTGATGCGTATACAAACAAAACCCAACAGGATGCCCCGCCCACACGCTGTCAATTTTAATAGTTTGTTCGATGGACTCGGTGATATTGGTTTCATCGATTATAATAGGCTGGCTAAATGTTTTTTGTGCAGAGGCTAAGAGACTGAGTACACTAATAACTGTTATTACCGGCTGTTTCATATGTTCAAATTGCAATTTCATTTCCATTCCATACACAACCATCTTTCGTAACTCAAATATAGCGAATCGAGTCTTTCCTGGAAAAATGGATCGCTATTCCTCTTTCTTCATTTCCCTTTTCAACAGCTGTGCATTAATGGCTACAATGATTGTACTGAGGCTCATTAAAACCGCTCCAACAGCGGGGTTGAGCACAAAGCCCGTGCTATACAAAACACCTGCTGCCAACGGAATGGCAATGGCATTGTAACCGGTGGCCCATGCCAGGTTCTGTATCATTTTTTTGTAGGTAGCCTTACCGAAAAGAATGAGGTTTAAAATATCCTTTGGGTTGCTGTTCACCAAAATAATATCAGCGGTTTCTGCTGCCACATCCGTTCCAGATCCTACGGCAATGCCCACGTTGGCCTGCGCCAATGCAGGCGCATCATTTACGCCATCGCCTGTCATGCACACGTATTCGCCTTTTCCCTGCAGTTTTTTTACAATGTTCACTTTTTCATCCGGCAATACTTCTGCATAGTAACCATCTAACCCTAACTCATCAGCAACTGCTTTTGCCACTTTTTCATTATCGCCGGTTGCCATCATCACTTTTATACCGTTCTTTTTAAATGACTGAATCGCCTCTTTTGATTCGGGCCGGATGTCATCCGCTAATGCGATATAGCCGGCAAGCTGGTCATCAATCAATACAAACACCACCGTCTCCGCTTCGCTTGAAAAAGCGTCTGCTGGCATATTGATGTTTTTATCTATTAAATAACCCGGGCTCACCACTTTTACATTCTTGCCATTCACTGTTGCTTCTACTCCTTTACCGGTGATGGCGTTAAATTTTTCGATAGCCGGAAATGCTGCTTGCTGCGCTTTCGCTTTATTCACAATGCCCAGTGCAATGGGATGCTCCGAAGATTGCTCCAGCGCCGCTGCATATTGCAAAACCTGGTCTTTATCGAAATTCCCTACGGTTTGTATTCGCGTAACGCCGAATTCACCTTTGGTAAGTGTTCCGGTTTTGTCAAACACCATGGTGGTGATTTTCCTGGCATTTTCAAATGCTGTTCTGTTGCGGATCAACAAACCGTTTTGCGCGGATATGGCGGTGGAGATAGACACCACTAATGGAATGGCCAGTCCGAGTGCATGCGGACAGGAAATCACCATCACTGTTACCATGCGTTCAACAGCATAATTCAAATCATATCCCAACAGCAACCATACCACCAAAGTGGTGATGCCCGCACCAAGGGCGATAAACGTAAGCCATTTGGCTGCACGGTCGGCCAAGTGTTGGGTTTTTGATTTAGTTTTTTGCGCCTCCTGCACCATGTTGATGACCTTGTTAAGATAACTATCCTTGCTGGTGTGCAGCACTTTTACTTTGATGGAACCATTTCCATTAACAGAGCCGCCTATCACCGTTTCTGTTTTACCTTTTTTTACGGGCTTGCTTTCGCCGGTAAGCATACTTTCATTCAGGTAACTTTCTCCTTCTGTTACTATTCCATCTGCGGGTACTTTTTCGCCCGGCTTGATGAGGATAACATCATCTTTCTGCAATTCATCAAGCTTAACATCCACCAGGTGGTCGCCATGCACTTTATGTGCTTCCGCAGGCATCATACCGATGAGCAACTGCAACGATTTTGACGCGCCGAGTACCGACTTCATTTCGAGCCAATGACCGAGCAGCATAATGACGATCAGTGTAGCCAGCTCCCAGAAAAAATCCATACCCGGAAAACCAAAAACAACCGCCACGCTAAATAAATAAGCCACGCAAATGGCAAGCGCGATCAGCGTCATCATACCCGGTGAACGCCTTTTCAATTCGTCGAACAGGCCTTCCAGGAAGGGCCACCCGCCATAAAAAAATAGTATGGTGGATAACGCAAGCAAGACATATTTATCCCCTGGAAATGCGATATGAAAACCCAGCCATTCTTGTATCATTTTGGAGAGCAATAGAATGGGTACAGTAAGTGCAAGTGATACCCAGAAGCGTTTCTTAAAATCGGTAATCATCATGGCGTGATGATCGTGTCCGCCCGAACCCATATCGTGTCCCCCATGATCATGATGCATCATTTGCTCATACCCTTCATGATGGTGACTGTCATTTTTTGCGTGATGTTCGTGCATTTGATGTTTTGAATGTTCCATATTGAAGTT
>DASUFG010000375.1:0-14377 GCA_036274715.1 Agriterribacter sp. | reverse complement strand
GCATTCCTCTTTTAAAACGCCAGCCAATGCCCTGCTGGTTAATATGGTGGTTGGCATTATCGCCCTCCTTACCGGTAAAACAGGAGAAATCATTACCATGGCCTGTTTTGGTGCGCTTACGCTTTATATATTTTCTACGATAACCGTGTTGGTGTTACGCAAAAAAGAACCGAATATGGATCGTCCGTTTAAAGTGCCATTTTATCCTTATTTTCCAGTTATTGCTTTGATAATTGCCCTAATTTCGTTGATTGCCATCACCACACTTAATGCAGCAGTTGCTGTGGTTTATTTTAGTATTCTGCTGATCAGCTATATTTGGTTTCACTATTTTGTAAAAAAATCAATGCATGTCGCCCAAGTTAACAACAACTAAGCTCCTTCAACAACTCTCTGACCAAAAGGTCAATAAGGTAAAATTAGCCGTGACCGATATGGATGGCATTTTGCGCGGTAAGGTGATCAGCTTTGAAAAGTTTAGATCCATAGTGAACAGCCATTTTGGCTTTTGCGATGTGGTTTTTGGATGGGATGCGGGAGATGTAGCTTATGATAATGCCGCTATTACCGGATGGCATACCGGTTACCCCGATGCCAAAGCGGTGGTGGATATTCAAACCTTCAGGAAAATACCCTGGGAAAACGACCTGCCTTTTTTCCTGGCAGATTTCAGCGATGGAGATGGAGATTGCAAGAAAGTTTGCCCCAGAACTTTGCTGAAAAAAATAAATCAGCAGGCCGAAATCGAGGGGTTTACCGCATTCTGTTCGCAGGAATTTGAATGGTTCAACCTGATAGATAATTCCAGTGAGTTGTATGCGGGGAAGTTTCGTGATCTTAAACCCATGACCAATGGCATGTTTGGCTATTCCGTATTAAGAGCTTCGCAAAAAAGCGACTTTTTTAATGACCTGTTCGATTTGCTCAAAAAATTTGATATTCCTATAGAAGGACTTCATACAGAAACCGGCCCCGGCGTGTACGAGGCGGCTATCATGTATTCGGGTATCGTAGAGGCTGCCGACAGGGCGGTATTGTTTAAAAGCGGCGTAAAGGAAATTGCCCACCGGCATGGTATACTGCCTACTTTTATGGCTAAGTTCAGCGAAAATCTGCCCGGTTGCAGTGGGCATGTGCACCAGAGTTTATGGTCGCCGGATTTAAAACAAAACCTTTTTTACGACAAAAAAAGCAAAACCGGTATCAGTCCGTTAATGGAGAGCTATATTGCAGGTCAGTTGCATTGCCTGCCGCATATATTGCCCATGTATGCGCCTACGGTTAATAGTTACAAGCGGCTTGTAGAAGGAGCGTGGGCGCCTACTACGCTAACCTGGGCAATCGATAACCGCACAACGGCCTTGAGGGTATTACCAACGGGCGAAAAATCGACGAGGCTGGAAACCCGGGTGGTGGGTTCCGATTCAAACCCCTACCTGGCGATGGCTGCCTGTCTTGCCTCTGGCTTATACGGCATCCGTAAAAAAATGAAACTGCAAACACCGGCTACGGTTGGCAATGGATATGCCAATACAACAAATGGCATATTGCCCGCTAATTTGTGGCAGTCTACCCAGGCTATGAAAGAATCTGCTATCGCAAAAGAATTGTTTGGAGAACAATTTGTGGCTCATTTTACGGGAACACGCGAATGGGAATGGCGGCAATTTTCGAAAGTGGTTACCGATTGGGAACTCAAACGTTACCTGGAAATCATTTAGAACTATAGCGGAAGAACTGGGTAGCCGGGTTATGTAAACAATCTCATTATCTCAAATTTTCAAATTTTAAATTTTCAAATTGTATATGAGCTTCGATAAAGTTTACCAGTATAATTTCCCCACTACTATTCGATTTGGCGCTAACGTGGTGAAGGAACTGCCTGCTTACCTGCGGGCGAATGACTTAAAAGCTCCTTTAATCGTTACCGATCCCAATGTGGCACAATTGCCATTTTTTAAGAATATAGTGCAAGACCTTCGCAGTCATAATATCAGCGTTGAAGTGTTTTCCGATATTCACAAGAACCCGGTAAAGTCCGACGTGTACAAGGGCACCGAAGTTTGGGACAATACCAACAGAGACAGTATTATTGGCATTGGCGGTGGCGCAGGGCTCGATGTAGCGAGAGCTATCGTTTTGCGCATTCACCATCGGGAAGATCTTTTTAAATATGATGATTTGATAGGTGGAGATGTTTATGTTACAAATGATGTTCCCCATTTCATCACGGTGCCTACTACGTCCGGAACAGGCAGCGAAGTGGGGCGTAGCGCCATCATTGCAGATGACGAAACCCATCAAAAGAAAATATTATTCTCGCCAAAACTGATGGCGAAAATTGTATTTGCCGACCCCATACTTACCATGGAAATACCGGGTCCAATTACTGCGGCTACGGGTATGGATGCGCTAACCCCTAATATGGAAGCTTTTTTGGCTAAAAACTATCATCCCATGTGTGATGGCATTGCGCTGGAAGGCATTAAATTGATTAATGAGTCGCTGGAAAAAGCAACCAACAGTCCAGAACTGGAATCAAGAAGCAAAATGCTGCTTGGCTCAATGATGGGTGCGATAGCTTTTCAAAAAGGATTAGGCGTTGTGCATTCGCTCGCCCACCCGCTGTCGTCTCTGCTCGATACGCATCATGGCTTGGCCAACGCGGTAAATATACCTTATGGAATGCAGTTTAATATTTCAGGTTTCGAAGGCAAATTCCGCAGCATTGCCCGTGCGCTGGAGTTGAAAGATGAAAACGGAGAAGCCGTAGTGCAATACTTGTTTGACCTAAACGACAAAATAAAAATCCCCCATCATTTAAGAGATATAGGTGTAAAGATGGAGCATATAGAAACGCTGGCCGACCTGGCTTTTGCCGATTTCGCCCATCCCAATAATCCCAAGCCGGTGTCGAGAGAAGATTTTAAACAACTCTATTTAAAAGCCCTGTAATGCAGCAAAAAATAATCATTGGGGTTACGGATTGCAGCAAATATGCGAATTATGCCAATTGGGTGCTGGCACATGGCAATAACGTAGAGGTAGTGCAATTGAGTTGCAAGACCAATAATTTTGACGATATCAGGCAATGCGACGGCGTAGTATTAACCGGCGGCGAAGACGTACACCCCCGGTTTTATAACAAGCCTGAATGGTTTGAGTATTGTTATGAAGATGATATCAGCGAAGCCCGCGACGAGTTTGAATGGAAGGTGCTGGAATATACGGAAGCCAATGCCATTCCGGTATTAGGGATTTGCCGGGGGCTGCAGATCGCCAATGTTTTTTTTGGGGGCACGCTTATACCGGATATTCCGCGTTGGGGGAAATTCAATCATTCCAAATTGCCGGATGATACAGACCGCTATCATACCATACAGCTTGATCCTGCCTCATGGCTATGCCAACTTATCGGTACCGGGCAGGGAGAAATAAACAGCAATCATCACCAGAGTGCCTGCATGGTAGGTAAGGACCTGGTTGTTTCGGCATTATCGCCCGATGGTATTATTGAAGCGTTGGAAAGAAAAGCACCAAATGATGCTTCTTTTTTATGTCTTGTACAATGGCACCCTGAACGAATGAATGACCAGGACAGTAAATTTGTAAAAAATATAAGACAGGCGTTTGTTACGGCATCTGAGAAAAGAAAGAGGTAAAAGGTAAGAGGTATCAGGTAAGAGGTATTAGGTATCAGGTATTAGGTCAGCAATCAGCAATGAGCTTTGAGTTGCCAGCTAAGAGAATTATCGAAAACTCCGGGGGCTGGCTGTTTGCTGTAAGCTCACCTCTGATAGCTGCCAGCCATTTCCTCCAATAAAATAGTAAACGTTCCAATTCAACAAATATGCAAATTATTAATCCAGCCACAGAAGAAGTTATACAGGAAGTTCCGGAAGATAATATTGATTCGATAACTGAAAAATTTGAGTCACTAAAAGTTGGTCAACCACTATGGGCGGAAGTGCCTCTTGCAAAAAGAATTAGCTGCATCGAAAGTTTTTATGCATTGCTGGAGGCGGAGAAAGAGGAACTGGCTGAAACATTGACCAAAGAGGTAGGAAAGCCCATACAGCAATCGTATAATGAGCTGAACGGAGCCCGTAAAAGGCTGGAGTATTTCATAAAACATTCAGCGAAATGGTTAGCCGAAGAGTGGGTCACCGAAGAAGATGCGACGCGGGAAAAAATCGTATATGAGCCTTTAGGGATTATTGCCAATATTTCGGCCTGGAATTACCCCTACCTGGTAGGAGTAAATGTGTTCGTTCCCGCCCTTATCGGTGGTAATGCGGTGCTGTATAAACCTTCTGAATACGCTACTTTAACCGGGCTGCATATCCAGCGGTTGTTATACCGGTCCGGAATACCCGAAAATGTTTTCCAGGTCGTAATTGGGAAAGGGCCTGCAGGGAAAGCGCTTCTTGAATTGCCCTTACATGGATATTTCTTCACTGGCAGTTATAGAACCGGCAGGTATATTGCCGAACAGACTGCTTCAAAACTGGTTCCTGTGCAGTTGGAGTTGGGGGGCAAAGATCCTTTATACGTAATGGATGATGTGGAAGACATTGACAGTGTGGCCGCCGCTGCGCTCGAAGGTGCGGTGTATAATAATGGACAGAGTTGCTGTGCAGTGGAAAGAATATATGTGCAGGAGAAAGTATACGACAGATTTATTGAGGCATTTGTAGTCAATGCAAAAAAATTAGTACTGGGCAATCCGATTGATAAAAACACAGAAATAGGTCCCTTAAGCCGGAAAGAGCAGATTGGTTTCCTGGGTGAGCAGGTAAGCGATGCAGAAAAAAAGGGTGGGAAAGTGCTGCTTGGAGGCACGGTAACATCCAGCAGAGGGTATTTTTTTCAACCTACGGTGGTAGTTAATGTAAACCACCAGATGAAATTGATGACCGAAGAATCGTTTGGACCTGTAATTGGTGTTCAAAAGGTAAAAACAGACCAGGAAGCGGTGGAACTGATGAAAGATACTCCTTACGGATTAACAGCCTCTGTATATTCTAAAAGTTTCGACAGGGCGGAATCGGTAATGAAACAAATGGATACCGGAACGGTGTACTGGAACTGCTGCGACAGGGTAAGCGCCGGGCTACCCTGGTCGGGGCGAAGGAATTCCGGGCTTGGTTCCACATTGTCGTATCATGGTATACGTGCTTTTGTGCAACCTAAAGCGTACCATCTCCGGGGATAATAAGTATTTTGGATTAATATTATAGCATGAAAAAATTGAATGGTTGCACTGCCGTGTCCTTCGGTGAGATTTTATGGGATATTCTTCCGGATGCCAAATTGCCGGGCGGAGCTCCTATAAATGTGGGTTACCACCTTAATCACCTGCAGGTACCCACTATAATGGTGAGTAAAGTTGGCGATGATGAACTGGGTAAAGAATTATTGAACTTTATTGCTTCAAAGGGTTTGGATACCTCTTTTATGCAAATAGATTCAACCTACCACACCGGAACCGTATTAGCCACTATTAATGGAAATGAAGTGACTTATGAAATTCTGCAACCCGTGGCCTGGGATTTTATTCAATACAATATCGCTATCCAGCAATTGGTGGCGTCTGCTCCTTACTTTATTTTCGGAAGCCTTGTTGCCCGAAATGAAATCTCCAGGCAAACGCTTTTTGAATTGCTTGAAATAGCCTCCCATAAAATTTTAGATATCAACCTGCGCAAGCCGCATTACGAAAAAAAAATACTGGAATACCTGATGCAGCACGCGGATATGTTGAAGTTAAATTCGGACGAGCTGCAATTGCTTGGGGAATGGTATAACCTTAAAGGCAGCGAAAAGGACCGGATGCTTGCTTTACAGGACAAATTTCATTTGAATACTATAATTACCACCCGGGGCGATAAGGGAGCGGCAATTCTTAACGATGGTATATATTTTCAACATCCAGGTTTTAAAGTGCAGGTTGCCGATACTATTGGAAGCGGAGATGCATTTCTTGCCGGCTTTCTTTCCAAATTCATTAATGCCGTAGCCATACCCGATGCACTGGAATTTGCCTGCAAAATGGGCGCTTTTGTAGCTACCCGGCATGGAGCTTGCCCGCAATATGCATTATCCGACGTTGAAAATCAGCAGTTCAAGGTGGTTTAAATGAAATGGTTTCCGAAGAAAAGCGGTTACAAAGGATAATGCATTGTATTTTTATTTAATTTGTCCGAATTTATTAGCATCTTTTTCACATTTTAAGCACGCTTATAAAAAAGCGGGTTAAAATTTAAAAAAACTTGTTATAACGCCTATATTCTGTACCTTTGCACTCCTTAAATTGGGCCTGATACAATTTGACTTTTCAATTGAATTATAAGTGACTGATTCCTAATTTCTTCTGTTTTTACAAATAACAGGAGTAGTTGGGTATTGTGTCATTAACCAAATAAAAAGCGCTTTTCTATTATGTCTTCAACAAAAGTTGCTACACACGAGAGAATTGATTTCGGAAAAATCAAGCATTTAGCGGAAACGCCGGACTTATTAGAAATCCAGATTCAGTCCTTTAAAGAGTTTTTCCAGTTGGAAACCACTCCGGATAAAAGGAATATAGAAGGGTTGTTCAAAGTGTTCAAGGAAAATTTTCCGATTACGGATACCCGAAACATCTTCGTATTGGAATTCCTGGATTACTTTATTGATCCGCCCAGGTATAGCATTGACGAATGTATGGAACGTGGGTTAACCTATGCGGTTCCTTTAAAAGCCAAATTGCGGCTAAGTTGTAATGACGAAGAGCACGTTGACTTCCAAACGATCGTTCAGGATGTGTTTTTGGGTAATATCCCCTATATGACACCCCGCGGCACTTTTGTAATCAACGGCGCTGAAAGGGTGGTGGTTTCCCAGTTGCACCGTTCCCCTGGTGTTTTCTTCGGACAATCCCTGCATCCGAATGGTACAAAAATCTATTCAGCCAGGGTTATTCCTTTTAAAGGAGCCTGGATGGAGTTTGCTACCGACATCAACAATGTGATGTACGCTTATATCGACCGTAAGAAAAAATTCCCTGTAACCACTTTGTTGCGTTCCATCGGGTACGAAACAGATAAGGATATACTGGAATTGTTTGGAATGGCCGACGAGGTGAAGGCAGACAAAAAAGCATTGACTCCTTATATCGGCAAGCGTTTAGCCGCCCGTGTGTTAAGAACGTGGGTAGAGGATTTTGTGGACGAAGATACCGGTGAAGTGGTTTCAATTGAAAGAAATGAAGTGGTGCTGGAACGCGATACCGTTTTGGATGAGGAAGCTGTGGATATGATATCTGAAATGGATGCAAAGGGCATATTTATTCAGAAAGAAGAAGTGAGCGGCGACTATGCCATCATCTACAATACTCTTAACAAAGACAGCGCTAACTCAGAGTTGGAAGCCGTTCAGCACATTTACCGCCAATTGCGCGGTGCGGATGCACCGGATAATGAAACGGCCCGCGGTATCATTGACAAGCTGTTCTTTTCCGATAAAAGATACGATCTCGGGGAAGTAGGCCGCTACAAGATTAATCGCAAACTGAATCTTCATCAGCCGCTCGATCAAAAAACGTTAACCAAAGAAGATATTATTGAAATCATCAAATACCTGGTGCGTTTAACCAACGCCAAGGCAGAAATTGATGATATTGATCACCTCAGCAATCGTCGTGTACGTACCGTGGGCGAGCAATTGTTTGCCCAGTTTGGTGTAGGATTGGCGCGTATGGCAAGAACCATTCGTGAAAGGATGAATGTTCGCGACAACGAGGTATTTACTCCCGTTGACCTGATCAATGCCAGAACCCTGTCTTCTGTGATCAATTCCTTCTTTGGAACATCACAATTGTCGCAGTTCCTCGATCAAACCAACCCGTTGAGTGAGATCACCCATAAGCGCCGTATTTCTGCGCTCGGACCCGGTGGCTTAAGTCGTGAGAGAGCTGGTTTTGAAGTGCGCGATGTACACTATTCGCACTACGGACGTTTGTGTACAATTGAAACTCCGGAAGGACCTAACATCGGTTTGATTTCTACTTTGTGTGTTCACGCCAAGATAAATGAGATGGGTTTTATTGAAACCCCTTATCACAAAGTGCATGAAGGCAAGGTAGACATGAAGGAATTGACTTACCTCAGCGCCGAAGAAGAAGACGAAGCAAAAATTGCACAGGCAAATGCCCCTCTTGATACAACCGGAACTTTTGTAGAGGAGATGGTAAAATCACGTCAAACAGGTGATTTCCCGATTCTCGAAAAAACAGATGTGGAATTTATGGACGTTGCCCCTAACCAGATCGTTGGTTTGAGTGCTTCCTTAATCCCCTTCCTTGAACATGATGATGCCAACCGTGCACTGATGGGATCGAATATGCAACGCCAGGCTGTGCCATTAATCGTTCCGCAAGCGCCGTTTGTGGGTACCGGTTTAGAAGGTAAGGCAGCGCGCGATGCACGTATCCAGATCCACGCAGATGGAAATGGATTGGTAGAGTTTGTTGATGCGAATGAAATACATGTTCGCTACGAGCGCGATGAGACTCAGAAGTTAGTAAGCTTTGAAGACGACCTGAGGATATACAAGCTTACCAAGTTTATGAAAACCAACCAGGAAACATGCATCAACCTTCGTCCGGCTGTTAAAAAAGGACAGCGTGTTAAAGATGGTGATTTTCTTACAGAAGGATATGCAACCAAAGACGGTGAACTGGCTTTAGGCCGTAACCTTAAAGTGGCGTTTATGCCATGGAAAGGCTACAACTTTGAAGATGCCATTGTAATCAGCGAAAAAGTTGCCCGCGAAGATTTGTTTACTTCTATTCATATTTCTGAATATGAACTGGAAGTGCGCGATACCAAATTAGGCGAAGAAGAATTAACGCCTGATATTCCAAACGTATCGGAAGAAGCTACCCGGGATCTCGATCAGCATGGTATTATCCGCATAGGGGCGCAGGTTAAAGAAGGCGATATTATTATTGGTAAGATCACTCCAAAAGGAGAAAGCGATCCTACACCCGAAGAGAAGCTGTTAAGGGCAATCTTTGGTGATAAAGCTGGCGATGCAAAAGATGCATCCCTGAAAGCCCCAAGTGGTACCGAAGGTGTGGTAATTGACAAGAAGCTTTTTCAACGGGCCAAAAAAGACAAGAATACTAAAGTACGTGAAAAGGCGGCGATAGACAAGCTGGAAAAAGTGCACGAGCAAAACGAAAAAGACTTGCTTGATGTATTGATCAGCAAGTTGCAGGTGTTATTGAAAGACAAGTCCTCCGCAGGGGTTACCAATAATTTTGGTGAAATGCAGATTGGCAAAAGCGCCAAGTTTAACGCTAAAAACCTGTCTGGGCTCGATTATCAGAACATCAACCCGCTGGGCTGGACCGGTGATTCACATATCGATAACCAGGTGAACATCCTGCTGCACAACTATAATATTAAGTTCAACGAAGAACTGGGAAGATATAAAAGGGAGAAATTCAATATTTCTATAGGGGATGAACTTCCTGCTGGTGTATTGAAACTCGCTAAAGTATATCTCGCTGTAAAACGTAAGTTGAAAGTGGGAGATAAGATGGCAGGGCGTCACGGGAACAAAGGTATTGTGGCTAAAATTGTTCGTGCAGAAGATATGCCTTTCCTTGAAGACGGAACACCTGTTGATATTGTATTGAACCCATTGGGCGTACCTAGTCGTATGAACCTCGGGCAGATCTATGAAACCGTACTGGGTTGGGCTGCCGAAAAATTAGGCGTAAAATTCGCCACCCCTATATTCGATGGTGCCTCTGTTGAAGAAATCGCCGGATATATCGAAAAGGCTGGCTTACCCTCATTCGGTCACACTTACCTGTACGATGGTGAAACGGGTGATCGCTTTGATCAGAAAGCCACTGTAGGGATTATATATATGATCAAGCTGCATCACATGGTAGACGATAAGATGCACGCCAGGAGTATTGGACCATATAGCTTAATTACGCAACAGCCGCTCGGTGGTAAAGCACAGTTTGGTGGACAGCGTTTTGGGGAAATGGAAGTTTGGGCGCTGGAAGCTTATGGCGCATCCAATATATTACAGGAATTACTCACGCTCAAATCGGATGATATCATTGGCCGTGCCAAAACGTATGAGGCTATTGTAAAAGGAGATAATATTCCAAGAGCCGGATTACCAGAATCATTCAACGTGTTGGTACACGAATTAAGAGGATTAGGTTTGGAATTGAAGTTTGAATAAAGTCGTTTGAAAGATTAGTGAATAGGGTAATAACTATTCACCGATCTTTTTCAGAGCAAATCCATTCATTACAAATTAGAAATTCAGATATGGCTATCAAAAAAGACAATCGCCCAAAATCAAATTTTTCAAAGATTACGATCAGCCTGGCTTCCCCGGATGCTATCCTGGAGAGGTCTTATGGTGAGGTTTTGAAGCCTGAAACCATTAACTACCGCACCTATAAGCCAGAGCGCGATGGTTTGTTTTGCGAAAGGATTTTTGGTCCGGTAAAGGATTACGAATGCGCCTGCGGTAAATATAAGCGTATCCGTTATAAAGGTATTGTGTGCGACCGCTGCGGTGTGGAGGTTACAGAAAAAAAGGTGCGCCGCGAAAGGATGGGGCATATTAAATTAGTAGTACCGGTTGTACATATATGGTATTTTAAAAGTCTTCCCAATAAGATCGGGTACCTGTTGGGTATCAGTTCCAAAAAAATGGAAAGCATTGTATACTACGAGAGATACGTAGTAATACAGCCTGGGGTAAGAGAAGATCGCAACCTTAAAATGGGTGATTTATTGCCCGAAGAAGAATACCTGGAAATATTGGAAAATCTTCCGAAAGACAACCAATACCTTCCCGATGACGACCCGGAAAAATTTATTGCTAAAATGGGCGCTGAAGCTATTCACGCCATGTTGGGCAGAATTGACCTGGATCAGTTAAGCTATGATCTTCGCAACGCGGCAGCAACGGAAACATCACAACAGCGTAAAGCCGATGCTTTAAAACGCCTGAGTGTGGTGGAATCATTCCGCGATGCCAATGGCAGAATTGAAAACCGCCCGGAATGGATGGTCATGCAGTATATCCCTGTTATTCCACCTGAACTTCGTCCTTTGGTGCCTTTGGATGGTGGTCGTTTCGCCTCTTCTGATCTCAATGATTTATATCGCCGTGTTATTATCCGCAATAACCGTTTAAAACGTTTGCTCGAGATCAAAGCTCCGGAAGTGATCTTACGTAATGAAAAACGTATGCTGCAGGAAGCTATCGATTCTCTTTTTGATAACTCGCGTAAATCCAATGCTGTAAAAGCGGAAGGTGGACGTGCATTAAAATCATTGAGCGATGTATTGAAAGGTAAGCAGGGACGTTTCCGTCAGAATCTTTTAGGTAAACGTGTTGATTATTCCGGTCGTTCCGTAATTGTGGTGGGACCCGATTTGAAATTACACGAATGTGGTTTGCCAAAAGACATGGGCGCTGAGTTATTCAAGCCGTTTATCATACGCAAACTGATAGAAAGAGGTATCGTAAAAACAGTAAAAAGCGCCAGGAAGCTGGTAGACCGCAAGGAAGCTATTGTTTGGGATATCCTCGAAAACATATTGAAGGGGCATCCTATTATGTTAAACCGTGCCCCAACACTGCACCGTTTATCTATCCAGGCATTTCAGCCCAAATTGGTAGAGGGAAAAGCGATACAGTTGCACCCGTTGGTATGTTCTGCATTCAACGCCGACTTTGATGGCGACCAAATGGCCGTTCACGTTCCATTAAGCAGCGCTGCGATTCTTGAAGCGCAGTTGTTAATGCTGTCTTCACACAATATTCTTAACCCGCAAAATGGTACACCTATTACGCTTCCTTCGCAGGACATGGTATTGGGTTTGTATTATATTTCAAAGGGTAAAAAATCAAACGACACAGAAACTGTAAAAGGAGAAGGCAAGGTTTTTTATAGCGCAGAAGAAGTGATTATCGCTTATAATGAGCAGAAAGTTGACCTGCATGCGCCCATAAAAGTTCGGGCCACTATCCGTAAGGACAATGGCGAATTGCAGAAGAAGCTGATTGATACAACGGTGGGTCGTGTAATTTTTAACCAGTTTGTTCCCGAAGAAGTTGGCTTTATCAATGCATTGCTTACTAAAAAATCACTCAGGGAAATTATCGGCGATATTATTAAAATCACCAATGTTCCCAAAACTGCAAAATTCCTGGATGATATTAAGCAATTAGGGTTCCGTACAGCATTCAGGGGAGGACTTTCTTTTAATATTAATGACCTGGTGATTCCCGAAATGAAACAGGAGCTGGTGGAATCTGCAGCAGAGGAAGTAAAAGAGGTTTGGGATAACTATAATATGGGTCTCATCACCAATAACGAAAGGTACAACCAGATCATTGACATTTGGTCGCGTGTTGATACCCGCGTAACGGAAACCCTTATCCGCGAAATGGCAACCGATAAGCAAGGCTTTAATTCAGTATATATGATGCTGGATTCGGGTGCCCGTGGTAGTAAGCAGCAGGTAAAACAGTTGGCAGGTATCAGGGGTTTGATGGCGAAACCACGTAAAAGTGGTTCTACCGGGTCTGAAATCATTGAGAACCCGATTTTGTCGAACTTTAAAGATGGGCTCAACGTATTGGAATATTTTATCTCCACGCACGGTGCGCGTAAAGGTTTGGCCGATACCGCATTAAAAACAGCGGATGCCGGTTACCTTACCCGTCGTTTGGTGGATGTGGCACAGGATGTGGTAATTAATGAAGAAGATTGCGGCACGTTGCGTGGTATTGCCATCAGTGCATTGAAAGATAATGAAGATATTGTGGAGCCGTTGTACGACCGTATTTTAGGACGTACATCGGTGCATAATGTATATGATCCGCAAACCGATGAGCTGATCATTGGTGCAGGTGAACAAATTACGGAAGAGGTTGCTAAAATCATCGAAGACAGCGGAATTGAAAATGTTGAAATACGTTCTGTGTTAACCTGCGAAAGCAAACGTGGTGTATGCGTAAAATGTTACGGGCTTAACCTGGCAACCGGATATCTTGCTCAAAGAGGTGATGCGGTAGGTATTATTGCAGCACAGTCTATTGGTGAGCCGGGAACACAGTTAACACTTCGTACTTTCCACGTGGGTGGTGTGGCAGGTTCTGCAACTGTGGATTCGCAGCTGGCCGCGAAATTTGATGGTACTGTTCAGTTCGATGGCTTGCGCACGGTAACTGCAGAAAATAATCGTGGTGAGAAAATACAGATTGTAATAGGACGTACCGGTGAATTAAGGATCATTGATGTTAAAAATGACAGGCTGCTGATCACCAATAATATTCCCTATGGCGCCACATTAATGGTTAAAGATGGACAAACCGTAGCGAAAGGTGATGTGATATGTTCGTGGGATCCGTTCAACAACGTTATCATTTCTGAACAGGCAGGAGCTATTAAATTCGACAGCGTTATAGAAGGCTTTACTTACCGTGAAGAAGCAGATGAGCAAACAGGTCACCGCGAAAAAGTGGTAATTGAAACCAAGGATAAAACCAAGATACCCATGCTTTTGGTGGAAGGTAAAGAAGTAAAAACCTATAACCTTCCGGTGGGTTCACATATTGTGGTGGATGAAGCTGAAGAGGTTCGTGCCGGACAGGTATTGGTGAAAATCCCGCGTGTATTGGGTAAGCTGCGTGATATTACCGGTGGTTTACCACGTGTAACAGAATTATTTGAAGCACGTAACCCGGGCAACCCGGCTATCGTTTCTGAAATCGACGGTGTGGTTGCCTTTGGTGTCGTGAAACGTGGTAACCGCGAAATTATCATTGAAGCTAAGGACGGGGTGGTAAAGAAATACCTTGTGCCGCTTACAAGACAGATCCTGGTGCAGGATGGCGACTTTGTAAGAGCAGGCACTCCATTATCCGACGGGCAGATAGCACCCGCAGACATCCTTAATATTAAAGGTCCGTTTGCAGTACAGGAATACGTGGTGAATGAAATCCAGGAAGTATACCGCCTGCAGGGTGTTCGTATAAACGATAAGCATATCGAAGTGATCGTAAGGCAGATGATGAAGAAGATTGAAATTGTGGAGCCGGGGGATACCAAGTTCCTGGAAGAGGATCTGGAAGACCGCTTTGAATTTATAGAAGAGAACGACTGGATA
This sequence comes from Agriterribacter sp., assembly GCA_036274715.1. GTDB lineage: Bacteria > Bacteroidota > Bacteroidia > Chitinophagales > Chitinophagaceae > Agriterribacter. The sequence continues at coordinate 173 of DASUFG010000375.1, read as the reverse complement.
TACGATAAAAAAGTAGTAACAGAACCGGGCGATTCAACTAAACTGCGCGCGGGACAGATTGTAAGTTTACGCGAAGTACGCGAAGAAAACTCCATCCTTCGCCGGAACGATAAGAAGCTGCTGGAATATAGGGACGCGAATCCTGCTACTTCAAAGCCTGTGTTGCTGGGTAT
>DASUFG010000374.1:0-6460 GCA_036274715.1 Agriterribacter sp. | reverse complement strand
TAGCAGCCTGCATTGTGTGGGAATGTGCGGTCCATTGGCATTGATGCTGCCTGTTCACCATCTAACCAATGTAAAACGCTTCACGGCTTTACTGCTATACCAATTGGGGCGTATCGTTACTTATTCTTTACTGGGACTTGTTTTTGGACTGGCCGGCCGCCGTATTTATATTGCCGGTTTTCAGCAATGGTTTTCCATAGGCATGGGCATCTTAATTGTGGTAATACTCATCGCTTATTATGGTTATCATAAAAATATACAACCGCCTTTTGTCAGCAAATTGAATACCAGGGTGCAAAAATTTATCATTGTTATCCTGCAATCGCGTAAAACAACGTTCTCCTTTTTGTTGTTGGGAATGGCCAATGGGTTGCTTCCCTGCGGAATGGTGTATGTTGCCATTGCGGGAGCTTTAACCACTTCCGCAATCACCAACGGTGTTTTACTTATGGCAATGTTTGGAGCAGGTACCGCCCCGGCAATGATGATGGTAAGCTATCTTGGTACCTCACCCGGCACACAATTAAGGCATGCATTCAGAAAAATAATACCCATCGGCGTTGCCGTAATGGCTGTGTTCTTAATATTGCGGGGTATGAACCTGGGCATCCCTTTCGTGAGCCCGGTGTTGCAAAGCAAACCGGGAACCCCGGTGGAGTGCACCGAAGCAGTTATTGCAAAGCAGGCAAAGTAATCGTGAACTCAGCCCCCTTTTGCAATTCACTTTTTACTTCAATGCTGCCTTCTAATAATTGGAGGTAACGTTTAATGATCGGTAATCCCAAACCGGTACCCTGGATATTATTGGCATTCTTCGCCCTGAAGAAGGTATCGAACAAGTGCGGCATATCATCAGTTGGTATGCCTATTCCATTATCCCGTATGCAGATGACGATCTGGTTTTGTTCGTTGGAAACCGATATGTATATGGGAGCGTTCTCTCCAGAAAATTTTATGGCGTTAGACAAAAGGTTAATCAATGTATTTCTGAGTAACCTTTTGTCTGTGGTAAAGATACTCTCACCCTGGTAGGTGCTTTTTATCTCTTGTCCCGTTTTTGTTTGCACCCTCATCTCTTCCACCACCTCCTCAATAAACTCTCTTGCTGCAAACGCTTCTACTGCAACGCTCATTTTATTCTCTTCCAGTTTGCCCAGTGACAGAAAATCTTCAAGCAGCTCATTCATGTGCCTTACCGAGTCTTTTATCTTATTGATATGGTTAGTCCGTTTTTCACTATCCTTTTCCAATGGATATTTTGACACAAGTGTCGCCGATGAATATATGGTACTTAGCGGGGTTCTGAATTCATGAGAGGCCATGGAAACAAAACGGCTTTTTAGTTCATTCAACTGGCGTTCTTTCTTCAATGCTTCGCTGAGTTCCAGTTGCGACTCTTCCAGTTTCTCGAGCGCCTCCTTCAATATTACCGTACGTTCTTCTACCTTAGCTTCCAGCTGTGTGTTTAGTGATTGTATTTCCTGGGTAATATTTTCCAGCTCCTGCTGTTTGTGTTGAATTCTCCGCTCGATATCCTTACGGGCGGTTATATCTACCACAAATGCAATTACAAATTGTTCGTTGTTTTGTTTATAGTGACTTAAGCTTACTTCTACTGGAAATTCACTTCCATCTTTTCTTAAAGCATACAGGTCGCGACCCGAGCCCATGGTACGGTTGGACGGGGCTTTGTAAAATCCGGCGCGAAGATTAGCATGATGTGCCTGGAACTTTGATGGTATTAATTGTTCCACCTTTTGATCAATCAACTCTTCTTTCTCGTATCCGAAAATCTGCTCTGCTGATGGATTGGCAAGGATGATAGCGCCTTTTGAATCCGTTAGTAGTATACCTTCGGTGGCATTCTCAAATAGAGAGCTCATGTGCGACCGGTCGAACTGCAGGTGCGCTAAAATGGATTTGATGTACCAGGCCAACAGGGAGCAGCAAAAGATAAGCAGTATAACAAAAAGATTTTCTGTTACGCTTGTAAAAATGCCGGTTTGATATTGATGGATGATGGGATATACGGCTGCAACGCATAGGCTTACCGCGCCTGCGATAATAGTGGCATATGGCTGCCTGATAAAAATGGTTAAAAAAATAGCAACCAGCATGCCACTACTGATAAAAGCTCGTCCCGGAAAATAATATCCCAGTACGACTGTAATAATAAAAATTATGATCGCATAAAAAGTAGCCTGCCTGCTGTTGAAATTGATCATGCGGAACGATACAATTGAATGGCTAAATTAGTATTTGAAGCACATATTAAAACATTATTCTGCAAGTGTCAGTTCGCGCTCAATAGCAAGCGCTTTAGGATAAAGCACATCCTGTTCCATATAGCGGTTATGTTGAATCACGTTATGGAGTTCCTGCAACCTGGCAAAAGTAACCCTGTGCGAAATGCAGGCGTTTGGCGGTGGCGTATAATCGTTGGTGCATTGCCTGATTTGGCTCAGCATCTCCACTACGTTCCTGTTTTCTGCCTGCATCGGTTCTTCCAGCGGCTTTCTAAGTGTTCGCGCCAGTAGTCGGGCATAGGTTTCTTTACTCAGATATGCGTGTGCGATCTGCCTGACATAGGGAAACAAAATTTCGTCTTTTCGTTTTACGCCCTCGAGTATGGTGCCCGATAATTCCTGCAACAATCCGTTTAGCTTCTGTAGCTGGGGAAGCTGTTTTTCATGTTTAGCGGTAAAACTTTTTGTTAAGGCTATGGTATCTGGTAATGCAACCTTAAAATAGTCATGGTGCATGTGAGTGATGAAGTCTGCCAGAAAATCAATTCCCCATTTCGTAACATCTATCATTTGGCTGAATGGTACGTCCTGAACCGAACGGTTGAGTTCCTCAAGGATCGCTGCGGTTTCTATTTGCTTTGTTTCGCAAATCATGGAGAGGGGCCATTTTCCGCCACAACAATAATCTATTTGATATTTTCTGAACACATCAGCGGTTCTGTAATCCTTTTTTACAATGTCGAAAATATAATCCCCGGGTTTAATATGCTTAACAGATGATTCCATAGTTACAAGGTTTTTAAATAAAAATTCAGGCATTTCCGCACTAATTATTACGGAATGCACTTGGTCTTGCAATGAGGCGTTTGCTCGTGATGGATTCCATCGCTTCATGCACGATACCGCCAGTTTACCAACCGGCATTTGCATGGTACGCTTATTGCAACCGCAAATTATTACCATTGGTTGTTGAATGTAATGACACTTGCAGGCAGGTGGTATGATAATGATCATCATGCTGGAATGATTTTGTCAGCGCATTGTACGGGTAGGGTACCCGTTTATTGCTAAAACCCTATGTTTAATCCCCACTTGTTACAATGATCATAATCAGCCAAATCGGTAAGCCTGGTCATAAGTTAAGAATGCGACTGTAAATAGATTTGCTCCTGATCATTTTGTAAGGAAGCAGGGCGCCCCCCCCAAAACGATACAATGTTTGCAAGAGATACCTTTTGGTGGAATATTTTCCCGGCGTTCTTACACTGCAGAGTGGAGAAAAATACAGGGCATGGCGGTATCGAAGGCCCGGCGCTTATTTAATAGATGGTCTTCAGTTTTATGAAGTCTTTTTGAGTAAAAAATATGAAGTATGATAGGCACATTATCTTTACATGAAACGGAGGAAGTCCTGCGCCAGCAGGTCGTTGGTCGTATTGGGTGTCATGCCGATGATACTACTTATATAGTACCTATCAGTTTTGTTTATGACGACGACAATATATATTGTCACTCCAAGGAAGGGATGAAAATCAACCTGATGCGTAAAAATCCAAAAGTGTGCTTCCAGGTGGAGAATATGCAAAATATGGACCATTGGCAAAGTGTGATAGCCTGGGGAGAATTTGAAGAACTCACATCGACCGACTCACGCAATTCGGCTTTAAAAAAATTGATAGATAGGGTGCTGCCCTTAATCAGCAGTGAAACAACCCATCTTTCACCACATTGGCCCTTTCCTCCGGATGATATGAGTAGTATAAAAGGGATTGTTTTCCGGATCAAGCTCAATAAAAAAACCGGTCGCTTCGAAAATCACCCGCAATCAGCAGATTATAAAGCCTGTTGAGCAATGGCGCCCTGCTTGAAACTTGCCATTGCGAATGGTACGTTTCCTCAAATCGATTTTTAATATCTAAATAATAAGTGTATGAAATCTAATGTTGGTAGTGCAGATAAAAGTATCAGAATCATTTTAGGGATAATAATTGCCGCTCTTGGGGTTTATTTTAAATCGTGGTGGGGAGTCGTTGCGCTTGTGCCATTGATAACTGCTTTTGCAGGAATTTGCCCGCTATACAAAATATTGGGTATAAGCACGTGTAATGTCAGCCCGGAATAAATTTTTAAATATTTTTTATTCGGGTGCAACCCGATATTTTCTTCAATTCTTACCAAAACCATGCAGGTCAATTTCTTCAAACACAATTCCTTCATAGGGCGTTTGAATGCCGGCTTCATATAAGCAACCCAGGTTCCCATCGGGCAGCTGCACCAAATTGGAATAGGCGGATGGCCCGGCATGCAATAAATTCTTCAGTGGCCAGGTTTTGCCCTTGTTGTAACTTATCTTAACAGTCATAGCTACCCGGGACGTTGTACTTTCCGGGTTGGAAAACGCCAGGAATTGTTTTTTGCCGGGGTGGTTATACCATAGTAAACTGCCCTGGCATACAGGCTCAACCAGGGCTGCATCAGTTTTCAGATCCGACCAGCTTTCTCCGCCGTCTTTACTAATAGAGATCTTACGTTGTTTTGTTGGGCCATAGTTACGCATATTCAGCATTAAAGTTCCGTTGGGTAGCTCTGCAACGGTACATTCGTTTACCAGGTCCTGCGGTGTAGTGCCACCTAATGTCCAGCGCGTGCCGCCATCGTCTGAATAAATGCTGTGCGAAAAATATTTTTTTGATGCAGCCTCTATATGGTCGCATGGAATAACCAGCCGTCCTTCATGTTTTCCTTTGCGAAGTTGGATACCATTTACGGGTCCGGTTGCGTACCATGTCCAGCCCTCTTTTTTTACATCCCTGGTTATCTCCCGTGGTACCGACCAGCTATTGCCATCATCTGTGGACGAGAGCACAAATATTCTGCGGGTGTCTTTACTGGTGCCGGCTATTATATCTTTCTCATGATCCGATCCCAGGTTCCAGGTCGACAGTAATAAAACCCTGCCTGTTTCTTTATCTACCACAGGTGCAGGATTGCCGCAAGTATTTTCTCCATCATTCCACACAATTTCCATCGCTGTCCAGGTTTTTCCGCCATTCGCCGACCGTTTTACCACCAGGTCAATATCACCCGCGTCTCCGCAACCGTTTCGGCGTGCTTCTGCAAAGGCGAGCAGGGTGCCCTTGTTGGTAGTAACAATGGCGGGTATGCGAAAACATAGATAGCCGTTTTCCCCGCTTTTGTACACATGATTAAGTTCCTGCCCACAAGCAATGTCCGAAAGAAGTAATAATATCACCACAGGCAAGCAACTTTTCATTTGTGGCTTGAGAAGAAACAAAGATTTACCAGGCACTCTATGTACATATTTGATCATGGCATATTTTTGATACTATTAAACAGGCGGCAGAAATGATCTTGTGTATTGTTTATCTGCAATCTTTTACGTACAAATGATGGAGTTCGTTCAAAACTTAGTAACGCTCAAATCCCACCCATATGCATCGCAATCGCTACTAATAATGATGCAGATGATTTTTGATGTTTTATCAGTATCCCTTCTCCAGTTGTATAACATTTTTTAGTGCATGCCCTTTTTTAAAGGATGTAAGATTATCGAGAAAAAAATGGGCGATCCCTTCCTGTTCCGTAATATTTCCGCCCCCGGTATGCTGACTTAAAATGGTATTCGCACATTTCCATAGTGGATGGTTTTCGGGTAGTGGTTCCTTTGCAGTAACGTCTAACACCGCTCCGCCAATTTTTTTATTCATCAGGGCATCCACAAGTGCTCCCTCATCTTCCAGTAAATTGCCTCTTCCTATATTGCAAAAAAGAGCGCTTGGTTTCATTTTGTGAATCATAGCTGTGGTAAACAATCCCCGGGTTTGTGCTGTGCCGGGTAAGCATCCAATTACAATGTCGGCTTCCGGAAGCGCGGCGGCCAGTTGTTCTGCGGTTCTTAGTGCAGCGTCGGGAGCTGTGCGTGCAAAGAAAGTTATGTCGCAATCGAAACCACCTAATATTTTTGCTGCCTGCCTCGCAATATTGCCACTTCCCAGGATGATTACTTTTTTGTGCATAAGTAATTGCAAGCCGGCCCTCATCGGGTAGCCTATCCAGCGAGCATCATTTTTTAATACGCTGAACCGATCAATACCCCGGTACAAGGCCATAATGCCGGCTACTACGGTTTCGGCGCAGGGTTGCGCATAGTAATCGTTTAAGTTGGTAACCAAAGCAGGGGTTTTTATGCCGCT
>DASUFG010000373.1:0-4560 GCA_036274715.1 Agriterribacter sp. | reverse complement strand
TTGCTACTGCCAGTTTAGACCATGTAAATGACAATACCACCATCCTTTCTTATCTCACCCCGGAATGGTCAATCATTATCTTTACAGGGTTAATCGTTTTATTAAAACCTATAGTAGCGGGTATTACCATTGGAGGTGGTGGCAACGGCGGAAATTTTGCTCCGTCCCTGTTTGTAGGATCCTATTTAGGGTTTTTCTTTTCCAAAATCTTTAATGCCACAGGATGGCTCAACCTTCCGGTGGGCAATTTTTCGCTTGTAGCTATGGCCGGTGTATTGAGCGGCGTGATGTTTTGTCCACTTACCGGCGTATTCTTAATTGCCGAAATCACCAACGGTTATGAGCTTTTTGTACCGCTGATGATTGTGTCGTCTATCTCTTATTTTATTGTGAAACAGTACGAACCCTTTTCTATGGAAACCAAGCAACTGGCGAAGGAAGGGCAGATTTTCACGCACCAGAAAGAAAAAAATATTCTCACTTCAATTACCCTGAAGCACATGTTGCAGGATACATACGACACTATACATATCGACAAAAGTTTAAGCGAACTGGTGGAGATTATTAAAAAAAGTGAAAAGAATATTTACGCCGTAGTGGACAATAAGGAAAAGTTTTCGGGAATCATTGAACTGAATGATATTAAACAAAAAATATTTCAGCCCGAAATTTTCAAGAAAACTTCGGTGAAATCGATCATGAAAAAGCCGCCCGACATTTTATTTGAGGATGAAAACATGCTTGTTGTAATGGAGAAATTCGATATCAGCAGAAGCTGGTACCTACCGGTATTAACCAGGGAAAAACATTTTATCGGCTTTCTTTCCAAAACCAAGGTGTTTGCCAAATACCGGGAGATATTGTCGGAACAGGGAGATTTGTATGAGAGCTGAGAGGCTAAACAAAAGCATTTACAGGTAAAAACCAGCCCTCAATGCAATACGATTGTTCGTATAGTTATTCTTCACTCCCGATTCTGTTGTAGCACCTTTTTGCATACGGTAACCAAAGCTCACCAGGAATCCGGCGCCATTGCTTAACGGTATTTTAAAACCAAGGCCTGCCGCACCCATGATTCCGCCTTCGTAACTTATACTTGTAGTGCTGGATGTGATATCGATACCATAGCCCCCGTCAACAAAATAAAAAGGAATAAATCGTCCGCTTTTGGCGAGGTTGCCCCTGATGCTGGCAAACACAGGAATGGTTGTTTGAGTAGCGTACAAATCGGCCGCAACTCCCACACCTGTAAATAAGTGAGCATTAAAGGAATAACCGTTTACGGTTTGAAAGGAGAATGCCGCGGTGGTTACATTATCCGGCCGATTTTTAGTGGCAGCTAGCGCGCCTATTTCAGTATAATGGCCAAAACCGCGTACAGGCGGCACATATACTTCCCCAATCAACTTGCTTACTTCTGCCCGTGACAGGACATACATATTACCTTGTTCCGTGAGAAAGGTGATTTCTTTTTCATCCTGCAGGATGATTTTACCGTACAATACCACATTATTTTTAAGGTAGGCGGTATCCCGGACGGGTTTGACCTGGGCATTAACCCCCGCTCCTACAAACAAACAATTCATCAGTAGTAATAGTTTTCCGAGTTTCATGATCTTAATTGTATTTTGAAGAAATAGTCATAATTCCGCCCACGACTTAAAGTGCGCCACCCGATCTCTGCTAACCACCACATCTTCTTTACCGGTACCTGCCTGCAGCGTGATAATGAGGCGGTTGTTAAAGTAGGTTCTTATCTCCTTAATAGCATCAATACCAGTTATTATTTTACGATTGAGCCGGAAAAAAAATTTTGGATCAAGCAACTCCTGCAATTTATCCAATGTATATTCTACAATAAACCGGACACCCTCCCTGGTAATCAAAAATACAGTTTTATCATCTGCAGAAAAATAGGCTACATTGTTCACTTCAACAAAAAACAAACGGGTACCCGACTTCACGAGAAAACGTTCTTTGTAATTTTTTTTGAAAGACCCCATCAATTCCATTACCGCCTCAATGCCCTGCTGTTGACCCTGGAAAGTGATCATATCCCTGTATTTCTGCAGCGCAGCACTCAATGCAGGCAAGGTAACCGGTTTCAATAAGTAATCAATACTCAACAGTTTAAACGCGTCCATTGCATATTGATCATAAGCTGTGGTAAATATGACCGGACATTTTACTTTTATTTTTGAAAAAATTGAAAAACTTGTACCATCAGCGAGTTCAATATCTACAAATGCAAGGTCGGGAGGAGGATGTGCATTAAACCATTCAATAGCAGTCATCACACCATCAAGCGTAGCAATAATTTCAATATCGCTATCGTAATCATGCAGTAGCAGTCGCAACCTATCTACCGCCAATTGTTCATCTTCAATAATTATTACTTTCATTGCCTTAACCTGTCCTTAGTTCATTCGTCTTAAAATCGTTCACTTTTAACAATGGGATGGCTACTGAAAAGTGCAACTCCGTTTTATCAATCTTTATTTCCTTACCAGACAACAGTCTGTATCGTTGATTAATATTATAAAGTCCAAATTCGGTAGAATCGGGTTTTATGGGCTTTTCCTGGAGATTGTTCTCCACTACAAGACAACCTTCCCCGTTTATGAAAAGTTTTACGTGCAGTGGCAGGGCCGTCGAAATAATATTATGTTTGATCACATTTTCCAGGAGCAATTGCAGCGCGGCTGGCAGTATGTAAACATCGGGTACCGGTGATGGGATTTCGAGTACCACATCCAATGCATTCCCAAACCGGGTTTTAAGAAGATAGATGTAGGGCTCAATAAATTCAAGTTCCGTTTTTAATAATACAGCTTCATTGTCGCGGTTCTTCAGTATATAGCGATAAACAGATGAGAAGGCCTCAATAAATTGATTGGCATCATGGTTCTTTTGCATGATGAGTGTTGACAAAACGTTGAGATTGTTAAATAAAAAATGTGGGTTTACCTGGTTTCTGATTGCCTGCAATTCGGCCTGCGTATTGATGCGCCTTAATTCCTCGGCCTCTACCTGCTTTTGTTGAAACCGGTTTAAATAGTAAACGATTGCATTGATACAATGAAGAAAGAGGTTAATTCGAAAAGAGAAGAGAACAGTAAGTTTTAACGCGATCATTCTATTATGCTCCACACCATGCAATACCCAATTGGTGATAAAAAAATATACAACTATCCCGGAGGTGAGTGCAATAAGATGGCTAATGGCAAAGAAAACGGGTACCGGGTATAACTTCGGGTATTTTTTAAATACGTATTTTTTGAGCAAAACTTCTAAAAAACGGTTTCCTTCCCAAACCAACAAACAAACTAAAAGGAAACCCAATACTTGTGAGAATCGGTTAGCTTGTATTCCATAGTATTCAAACGTTTGTACAAATGAAGTGTTTATCCATGAATAAAGACCAAGGCAAACAACAAACAAATAACGGTATGGGTTGTTGAACATTTTCATATTGAAGAAACCTGGTCTGCAAGTTATAGTGCAAACCAGGTTTAAAATATTTCAAATTTTCATATCATCTGCTCTTTACAACTACAAGCCAGTTCGTTTAGCCGGCTTACACTTTCGTAACGGGGATCAAAAAAAAACTTCAATATAAAAATTGACCATCACTATTGATTTGGTCCAAAATTAAGGTAATAATACCTGATCTATTACATGCACCACGCCATTCGTTGTTACCAGGTCGGCGGCGGTAATTAATGACGGAGAAGTGTTGCTTTTGCCCTCCACAGCGGCCTTTTTATTTCCGAGCTTAACGGTTATTTTTTCTCCGTTAACGGTGGGCACTTTAGCGTTATTCACGAGATCGGTGGAAAACACGCGGGCTGCAACAACATGATAGGCGAGAATAGCAGTGAGATCGTCGGGATTAGCAGCATTGATGCTCTCTATCGTTGACAATCCCGCTTTGCTGAATGCCATGTTGGTCGGTGCAAAAACAGTTAGCGGACCGCTTCCGGAAAGTAAACCGGCTACATTTGTACTGCCTTCACTTGCTCTGAGCACTGCAGCCAATAAGAGACTGAAATCGGGGTTGCCTGCTACAAGGTCTACTATATTACCGGTGGGCGGAATCAACACTTTATTAATAACATGGATAACACCATTGGAAGCCATGATATCGGCCTTAATAACAGCAGCGCCGTTAACAGATACCTTCCCGGATTTACTGGTTACATAAATGTCTTGTTCTGACAATGTTTTCACCGGTGTATTGCTCCCAACGGGAACCTGGGCTGCCGTAATTTTTGAACCCAGCACATGGTATAACAGTATCCCCTTCAATATATCTACCGGTGCGTTTTTAACGGCAGTTTCATCCGGAAATCCAGCCGCTGCAAAAGCGCTGTTATCAGGCGCGAATACGGTAAGGGCGCCGGGTTTGTTTAAAGCCTCCGTAAGCCCGGTTTGCTGCAAGGCCAGTTTTAGCAAACTAAAATCAGGATTCTTCGATACAATCGCTGCTATGGAAAGGTTTTTTGTTGCTCCTCCATGCGGTAGATAGTCTTTATACTTTTCGCAACTCTGAAATATAAA
>DASUFG010000372.1:0-6531 GCA_036274715.1 Agriterribacter sp. | reverse complement strand
TCAGCAGCCACCATCACGGCCCAGGGCAACAAGCCTGGTGCAAACCCTGTTACTAACCCCACTGCTAATGCTCCATCTTCAAAACCTAAAACAGGCCCCCAATCATATAAAGACGTTATTACCGACAGTGCCAAAACAGATAAAGGTTTATTCGCGGTGCATAAAGTGGGCAACAAGTATTTTTTTGAAATAGCCGATTCACTTATGGGCAGGGATATTCTGGTGGTAAACCGTATTGCAAAAGGGGCCGCCGGCATGCGTAATTTATTTTTTGGTTACGCAGGCGACCAGATCGGGAGTAATGTTATCCGTTTTGAAAAAGGTCCCAATGATAAATTGTTCCTCAAAAAAGTTTCCTTCGACGAAATATCAAAAGACTCCACGCAGGCCATGTACAAAGCCGTTAATAATTCGAATGTGTTGCCTATTGTAGCCAGTTTTGATATTAAAGTGCTTCCTACCGATTCTACGGCAACCGTTATTGATTTTACAGATTATATTTCGGGCGATAATGATGTATTGTACTTTTCGGGAAATGCTAAAACAGCATTCCAGGTGGGTGCTTACCAGCCGGATAAATCCTATATCAATACCATAAAAAGCTACCCCCTAAATATTGAAATCAAAACGGTTAAAACCTACAGTAAAGGCAGCAGTAGTATTAGCATGGCAGAAAGGTCTGGTTCCGGCAGCAACACACAGAGCATTGTTTACACCCTTGAACTCAACAGCTCCATGATACTGTTACCCAAAACACCTGCCCGCCAGCGCTTTTATGATCCAAGAATTGGCTATTTCGCAAGGAACTACACCGATTTTGATGCCGATCCGCAGGGCGTAAAAGACGTTTCTATTATTGTTCGATGGAAATTGGAACCCAGGGAAGAAGATATTGAAAAGTATAAGAAGGGGGAATTGGTAGAACCCAAAAAACAAATCATCTATTATATTGACCCTGCTACCCCAAAAAAATGGGTGCCTTATCTTATACAGGGTGTTAACGACTGGCAGGGCGCCTTTGAGAAAGCCGGGTTTAAAAATGCCATTATAGCCAGAACTGCACCCGAACCATGGGAAGACTCCACATGGAGCCTCGAAGATGCCAGGTATTCCGCGATAGTATATAAGCCTTCCATTGTTGCCAATGCGAGCGGGCCTAATGTGCATGATCCGCGTTCGGGTGAAATATTGGAAAGCCACATTAACTGGTATCATAACGTGATGAAGCTACTGAGGAATTGGTATTTTATTCAATGTTCGCCGATGGATCCAAGGGCCAGGAAGATGGAGTTCGACGATGAACTGATGGGGCAATTGATCCGTTTTGTTTCCTCTCATGAAGTGGGCCACACGTTGGGCCTCCGGCATAATTTCGGATCCAGTTCATCGGTGCCGGTTGAAAATTTAAGGAATAAAGCCTGGGTGGAAGCCAATGGACACACTCCTTCTATTATGGACTATGCCCGGTTTAATTATGTAGCACAGCCAGAAGACAATATCTCCGAAAAGGGATTGTTTCCAAGGATTGGCGACTATGATAACTGGGCTATTGAATGGGGATACAAATGGTATCCCGATCTCAGAACCCCTGAAGCTGAACTTCCTGTTTTGAACAGAATGACTGTTGATAAACTAAAAGACAAAAGGCTTTGGTTTGGCACAGAAACAAATGCTGATGACCCACGTTCGCAAAATGAGGACCTCGGAGACAATGCCATGAAATCCGGGATGTATGGCATCAGGAACCTGCAACGCATTGTGATGAACCTTTTGGAATGGACCAGGGAAGATAACCACGATTACGACAATCTTTCCACACTATATAGTGAGGTAACATCACAGTACGGCCGTTACCTTGGGCACGTTGCGAAAAATATTGGCGGAATATATGAAACACCCAAAACAGTAGAGCAACCTGGACCTGTTTACATGTACACGCCGAAGGCTGTTCAAAAAGAAGCCATGCAATTTTTAGTGAAGGAATTGTTTGTTACTCCCGACTGGCTTATTAATAATGATATTCTTAACCGCATTGGCAATACCGGAATATCTGTAATAGGCGACCGGCAGAATGCCGTGTTAAACCGCATCATCAGCACCAACACCATCAGCAAATTGCTTAGCATGGAGGCTGAAATAAACAATGACGCTTATAAAGCAACCGATATGCTGGATGAATTAAAAAAAGGGATATGGGGTGAACTTGCCGCAAGGAAAACGATCGACATCTACCGGCGCAACCTGCAAAAAGCATACATTGAAAGAATAGGCCAGATCGTTAGTCCTCCTGCATCTTCAGGTATGGGTATATTATTCCGCATCGGCGCTCCGGCCGCTATGGCCGATACCAAACGAAGCGATATCATTTCGGTATTAAAAGGGAATCTCCGTTCATTGCAGGCAGAAATAAAAACAGCATTGCCGTCCATTTCCGACCGAATGACCAGGTATCATTTGCAGGATGTTAATGACAGGATTGTAAAAATACTGGATCCTTCAAAATAAGAAAATGTAAAAACCTATCCCTGACAAGACAACATTCCACGATGATTGCCTTTACTGTTTTAAGCAAGTTGCGCGGTGTTATCTAAAACCTTGCCATCATAAAGGTTTTGAATATTACTTAAAGTGGTAATCGTAATTTCTGTGAGAGCCTCCCGGGTAAAGAAGGCCTGGTGTGCGGTAACCAATACATTAGGGAAACTCATCAGTCGCTGTATCACATCATCTTCAATAATGTTGGCAGAAAGATCTTTAAAAAACAATTTCTCTTCCTGTTCGTATACATCAATACCCATGTACCCAATCTGCCCCGATTTTAAGGCAGTAATTGCCGCCTGTGTATCGACCAGGCCGCCGCGACTGGTATTGATCAGCATTACCCCTTTTTTCATTAACCCAATATGGGTTGCATCAATAATATGATGGGTTTGAGGATTCAGCGGACAGTGCAGCGATATGATATCCGACTGCAGAAGGACCTCCCTTAGTGTTTTAAAAACAACGCCTTTCGAACCCAACTCTTTGTCGGGAGCAATATCGTAAGCCAAAACAGAACACCCAAAGCCCATCATGATGGAGCAAAAGGCTTTCCCTATATTACCGGTGCCTATAACGCCTACCGTTTTGCCTTTCACCTCAAAACCCAATAAGCCATTTAACGCAAAGTTCTGTTCCCTTACCCTATTGTATGCCTTATGTGTTTTTCTGTTCAGCGTGAGTATCATGGCAACGGTATGTTCTGCAACCGAACTGGGAGAATAGGCCGGCACGCGGCATACTTTAATGCCATACTGCTTTGCAACTTCTATATCCACGTTATTAAAACCAGCGCAACGAAGTGCAATAATTTGAACGCCTTTAGCTGCGAGTATTTGAATGACCTCTGCGTTAACCTTATCATTAACAAAAACACAAACTGCTTCACTCTGGTCAATTAATTTAACGGTGTGTGGGTTTAGCTGCATTTCGAAATACTCCAGTGCGGCTCCGTGCCGGTTATGCAGATTAAAGAACTCCCTGTCGTAAGGTTGAGTAGAAAAAAAAGAAATCTTCATGCAAAGTATATTTCTATTCGTACCGGAGTGCAACAATGGGATCTAATTTAGACGCTTTCCAGGCCGGATAGAGCCCCGCAGCCAACCCAACCGCCGAACAAATAACAATGGCGACCAGTATCAACAACCAGGGTATGAAAAACGGAACCTTCATCAACATCCCCACCAGGTTCCCGACTATAATTCCTAATATAATGCCAATAATGGCGCCCATTAAGCTGATTAAAATTGATTCAAACAGGAACTGTTGCCGGATGTTTTTCTTCTTGCCACCAATTGCTTTTATCAGCCCCACTTCTTTTGTCCGTTCTGTTACGGCTACCAGCATAATATTCATGAGTCCTATCGCTGCACCCACGAGTGTTATAAACCCGATGCCGCCTGCCGCCATTGAAATAGTTCCCAGCAAGCCAATAAAAGTTTCGGCCAACGCGTCGCTCTTATCAATATAGAAATTACTTTGCTCTGTAATGCTGAGTTTCCTGATGGGTCTGAAAACCCCTTCTGCTTCTCCAATGGCATCATTTAACTGATCCACATTATCTACCTGAACGCCTATATAATAAGAAGTATTTCCAAGCGGGAATAGACGGCGCATGGTATTGTAAGTAGTGAAAACAGCATTGTCGGCGCGCATAAACGAACTGCTGCCCCGGCTCTTTAAAACCCCGATAACCCTGAATTTGTTTGCGCCTACCCGTATAATATTATCCAATGCCCGCTCTACCTGTTCTCCAAAAAATTTATTCGCCACATCGTACCCGAGCACGCAGACATTCCGTCCTGATTTTATGTCGAGCTGGTTAAAATTTCGTCCAAACAGAACTTCATAACCATTCAGTTCCAGATAATTTTCATCGCCCCCTGATATCCGCACATTGGGATTTGTTTTTTTGCTATTGAAAAAAACAGTTTGTGAATTTCCACCACCCACGCCTATGCTCACCTTTGCGGGATAAGGATATCTTTCCTTAAAAGCTTTAGCTTGTTCATACGTGATATACTTTCCGGCATTTGATTTTTTTATTTTTTTGTTACTGTTGCTGCTGGTTTTTGTAACATCATCCCCACCTCCACCAAAGCGGATCTGTCTTTCGCGGAACCTGATGCTAAAAGAATTGGCTCCCATTGTGGCAAAACTTTCTTTTAAACTGGAGTTCATGGCCTGTATGGCCGTAATGATGCCTACCAGGGCCATGATGCCAAAAGCGATAATAGCAACGGTGATGCCTGTACGAAGCTTATTACCGCGCACAGTTTTGAAGGCGAGTCCAATAGTATCTTTTATATCCATCCCGATAATTAAAAACTAAAATTACGGATAGATACACCATCCGCAAAATGTGTTGTGATGAATGGATAGTGGATCAACTACCTTTAGTAGTATAAGGCCTTAATCAACAAATTGGGAAACATACCTAAAATAATAACCAGTGCGGCCGTGACAAACAGTGTAGCCTTGAATACGGGCGAAAGCGGGCTCACCTGTGGGTATCCATCTTTAAAATACATGGACTGGATAACCCGGAAGTAATAATAAGCACTTACGGCTGCCATGAGCACTGCAAAGATGACCAGCCAGGTATAATGCCCGTTTTTTATGGCTCCTATAAGCATGTAATATTTTGCAAAAAAACCGGCGGTTAAAGGGATACCTGTAAGTGAAAGCAGGAATACCGTATTTGCTAAAGCAAGAAAAGGCTGTGTTTTCGCCAGCCCGTTAAACCCTTCGAGCGAGAAATCTTTCATTTTAATGAGAATAGCAAAAGTTCCAATGGTTGCCAGGCAATAAGCGGCGGCGTATAAGATTAAACCTTCCCGGGCAAAAGTATTGAGTCCAATTAAAGCGAACATCATAAAGCCGGCCTGTGCTATGCTGGAATAAGCCAGCATCCGTTTCACGCTGCGTTGGAATACCGCAGTAATATTGCCAATAAAAAGGGTAGCTGCTGTTATTAAAGCAACCAGTAATTGCCATTGTTCATGCGCTTTGCCAAAAGCAGTATCGAACAGGTGAAGAAAAGCGATAAAAGATGCCGCTTTTACAATAGTTGCCATAAAGGAAGTGAACACGGTAGGTGAACCATCATACACATCGGGCGTCCAGAAATGAAACGGCACTGCACTCACCTTAAACGACATCGAGATAAGCAATAGCACCAATCCGATTGCCACCATCGGCTTTAGTTTACTCACCCCTAAATTCATCGCTTCAATATGAAAAGAGCCTGTGGCGCCATATAAAAAGGCAATTCCCATAAGCATGATGCCGGTAGAGAAGGCACCCATTAAAAAATATTTCAGAGAGGCTTCGTTGCTTTTTAGATTTTGTTTATCGCTCCCTGCCAGTATATAAAGGGGGATAGAAATGATTTCAATACCCAGGAACAACATCAGCAGGGTGTTAAAAGAAGCCACAAGACACACACCACAGAGTATAAAAAAAATAAGTGCATAGTATTCATACACGTCTGCTCCTACAGCTTCAAATTCACTGGCGTTTAAAATAAAAAAGAGTAAGGTACAGGCAAAAGCAATAGTGGTAAATACCTGGCTAAAAGGCGTAAACTTCAGCATGCCGCCAATATCTGCATAGATATACCAGATGCTGTAATATTCCAGAAAATTAACTGTCAGCAAGGCAATCATTCCCAGTACCGCGATGTACTTCGCCACTGATTTCTTTTTAAAGAAAATCCCACTGAACATCATTAACACACCCCATAAAGCCGATAATATAATTGAACTCATAATATTAAATAAACCCGTTTTGAGTTGTTGTTTCGATTTTTTGAAAGGCCACCCAATGACGGGTATTTCAACGCTGCTTCTTCCCAATCCCTTTCCTATACCCGACACCCTTTACCTCACACCTGATACCTAATACCAAACACCTCTCCCCCTTTTTACAATCCTCCCAAGCTGTTCAGCACATTGGCGATAGTGCCTTTTGTGAGTTCCATCAATGGTTTTG
>DASUFG010000371.1:0-4218 GCA_036274715.1 Agriterribacter sp. | reverse complement strand
TATCCAGGACGACGAATAGAGACAGAAGGCAATTTCCCGGCCTATCGTAGATCATTTGAAAAAAAGAATTCCCGTAAATAAAACAATTTGTATTAGCAGAGATATCTATTGAACCTCTTTTGGATTCATTAACGTCGAATTCTTCAATGTACCGCACCAGGTGGGGCGAGCTAATCGTCAGAGTAGGCACCGGGAACCTGAAATATATTGTAATTTCAACCCCTGTTAAACAACACGCATTAACAACCCGGCAACCTGATTTATGGCAGCGTCGGAAAACCTTTATTTCATAGCCTTAATACCTCAAAAAGAATTACAGGAGGCAATTACAGCGTACAAAATAGATTTCGCTGAAAGGTTTGACAGTAAGGCCGCTTTGAAAGTTGTTCCACACATAACCTTGAAGGCACCTTTTACACTTCCGCAAAATCAGCATCAGCTCTTAATCCAATGGTTTCCTGGATTAAACATCAACAGCGGCCGTTTTAATATCGAATTAAAGGACTTCGGCTGCTTTTTCAGCAAATACCATCCTATTATTTTCATTAATCCTGTAACGAATACAACATTGTATGAAATGCAGAAAGAAATTATTACCAGCTTTAAAAATAATTGTCCGGGGAAAACACATCCTGTTGATTTGAAATTTGTACCACACATTACAGTGGCGTACCGCGACCTTACACCAGCAAAGTTTTCGGAAGCATGGAAGGAATATCATCACAAAAAATACCATGCCCTGTTTGAAGTGAATTGTATTTACCTGTTACAGCATGACGGAACTCAATGGAATGTTATTTCAACTTACCCCCTGGAAACCGGCGATTAATTAATTGCCAGTGTTACATACCCTGTCAGGTAATAAGTCACACTTCTTCGCAACAACATTTCTCCCCGGCGTTGTCGTTAGCGGAACACGTTATTGGAGAAAAATCCAAACCAGGTGTTTGTATAGAAAGAACTTTTTAGACACCCACATGCCAATTTATTTTTTTAATGGCTCATAAAATTCGCAGGAACACAATGGCTGTTCAATTGTTTTTGGGATGGGTTTCAACAGACGCCTTATTTTTTGCCTGGAGCTCATTTAAAGATACAACCCATTTATGAGCGCCCAGCATTCAGCCCTGCCTGCACGGGCTAACGTTCCACATGGATTTGCATGTAACATTAATCATACAACATGTGAACTGTGATATCATCCGCGACTCGCAGATATATTTATTTGCCAATGTGTCCCGGATCTATTGCAATGATTATGCCCATGCTTAAAAGAACTCCATTCTGTGCCAGTTGCTTATTGTTGAGGTTTACTGACGGTGTAAACTGAAATTGTGCTTTTACGGCCTTAACTCCGGCCCTGATAAAAAATGAAGGCTCCCATAGTACCGACAACGGTTTTTCGGTGATGTATGCTATGTCTCCCATGTCGTACGGCTCAATCAAATTGTGTCCGTTGGGGAGGTCGACTTTCATTATTACGAAACTAAGTTTAGAAGCAATACCAACATGGAAATATTTCTTTGAATAGCCTATGGAAGGCTGAAGAAAGAATTTGGTAAAATTAACCCTGGAGTTGCCGCCGCTCAAATAGTTATTTTTTACATTCCCAAAACCAAAACCAGCATAAGTTTCAAATACATGACTTTTCTTGAGCGGCTTAAAATATCCTGCTCCCATCTCAATGATGGAGCCACTTCCGGAGGAGTGTCCCTGAGTGTTATCCTCTTCGCGTCCTCCCATAAAGGCGGTGTTTAACAAAATACCAAGGTGATCGCCGGCAGCATAAGCCGCCTGTATTTCTCCACCTGTGATTTCGTCCGATACGGTACTTCCCACACAGTAATTGCCACTAAGCCGGAATTCTCCCTTTTTTTCAAATAGCGGCACATTGCTGGAGTTGGGCGAATAATACACATGGGTGCATGAACATAAGAGTATCGCCCCCAAAAAAAAGCAGCATTGCTTTGTGATTGCCGCAGGAAAGTTGGTATGTGTTTTCATGACTGAGAGATTTTTGGTGAACTAACCTTTTACTTTCAAACACTAAAGTATTAACAGGTATCGCCAGGTACTAATTGATAATTGCAACCAGGATTACTATTATAGCAGATTTTGAGGTTAATGCGGCAGTGGCTAAAATGGGATAGTATTTTTTACCAGGACAATACAGATCCTGCAGTATTTGGCAAATGCTGCAATAAATTCATCCCCACTCTTGCATAAACTGCCAGATTTAATAATAAGCAGACTGGCAGGTCTCCATGCTTAAAATTTCCGAGTAAAATACCGCAGGAAATGTTCGATTCAGTGTAAGGAGAAACAGCAGGGACGTATTCATTCCATAAATAATGAAAATAACAAACCGTTACAATTCAAATACCCTGGATGCAAGTTTTCCCATGCAGGAATAAGGACTATCCCTGGTATACTTTGAATGTCTTGGGGAAATGGCGCGAAAAAATCAGCATGCCACAATGCATCGTAAAGGTTGATCCTTTAATTGGAACTATAGGTTTCCCCTATTTAACATCCTTCGCACTAAATTTCGGATCAACAAATTCCCATTCACGTATGGTTGCCAGCTGGTGTTCTTTTTTTACGATGGCATCAAATTGTTCAGTGAGATCTGGATGTTGGACGGCCACATCTGTTGTTTCGTTTCGATCTGTTCTGAGGTTAAAGATCATCCATTTACTATCGGGCTCATGGCGAACATTTAAACTCACCCCTTTCCAATCGCCCATGCGAACGGCCAATTGTCCTCCTTTTTCGGGATATTCGAAATAGATATAGTCATGCTTTTTTTGTCGATCAGTTTGCCCCAACAAGGTGGGCAAAAAAGAAATGCCATCCGTTTTGCCGGCATCCTGCTGCGTAAGCTCAGCCAATGTAGCCATCAAATCATATTGCGCAGAAATAAGATCGGAAGTAGCGCCTTTTTTTATTCTCCCGGGCCAACGGGCAATAAAGGGTTCTCTCACCCCGCCCTCAAAAACATCCATCTTGAGTCCTCGTAAGCCATCCACACTATTAAAAAATGTATAGTTAACCCCACCGTTAAACGTAGTGCCGTTATCGCTTGAAAACATAATGATGGTATGATCATCCAGTCCCAGCCTTTTTATTTCATCCATAATAATACCTACCTGCGCATCTAAAAAACTAATCATACCCGCATAGGTAGAGTACGGATATTTTGACGAAGCGTAACCATTTTGCCCATAGTAAGGTTGCTCTTCAAATTTTCCTTTGTACATGTTAATATATTCATCCGGCACCTGCAGCGATACATGCGGAATGGTATAGGGCATATACAAGAAAAAGGGGTTGTCTTTATGTTCTTCCATAAAAGCAACAGCCTTTTTTGTCATGAATTCAGGAGCATAATCCCTGCCTTTGTAATATTCAAAATCTTCGTCGGTAGCTTTTTTGGGGTTAAGTGTTTTATGAACGAAGATGTATGGATTATCCAATTCAGACTTCACATCATTCTCCCACAAATGAGTAGGATAATAATTGTGCGCCTGTTTCTGATCGAGGTAACCATAATAATAATCGAAGCCCTGATTAAGCGGGGAGCCTGAAGAATTATTCATACCCAATCCCCATTTGCCGGTCATTGCTGTTGTATACCCTGCTTTTTTGAGCATTTTGGGAAGCGTCCAGGTTCCTTCGGGAA
Source organism: Agriterribacter sp. (assembly GCA_036274715.1). Lineage (GTDB taxonomy): Bacteria > Bacteroidota > Bacteroidia > Chitinophagales > Chitinophagaceae > Agriterribacter. Next base: position 536 of record DASUFG010000371.1, on the reverse strand, counting down.
GTGGCATCTGGCCACCTTCCAGGCTATCGGGAAATCCGCCCATTTCGTAATTGCCCCTGATATAAGAATGACCGCCATGTTTACCAGTCATGAGCATACAACGCGCAGGCGCACATACCGGTGTACTGGTATAGTGTTGGGTAAATTTCATTCCCTCCCTGGCCATCTTGTCGAGATTAGGTGTTTTTATTTTCTGCTGGCCATAGGCGCCTATTTCTCCATAGCCTAAATCATCTGCATAGATATAAATAATATTGGGCAACCTTTCTTGTGCGGTCGCAACCGTGAGCGATGAAAAGAAAAGGGGCGCTATTACTAAACCTCTCAACAATCCGTAAAATGAATACCTGTTCATAAGCCAATTCTTTTTGATAACATTTCAATGAAAGTAAATATTCCCTGTTAAAAGCTGCACAAACGATTTTGTGAAGTTTGGGACAGGAAATGGTAGGGAGTATTTTAAAATTAACAATTCTCTCTGCCGATCATCACCGCATGCGTAATCCCCCATTTCAGGCACTTTGTTTGTTATTGAA
>DASUFG010000370.1:0-5239 GCA_036274715.1 Agriterribacter sp. | reverse complement strand
GTTTGATATTTTATTCGAAGTATTACTGCAAGCTGAAATTAAGCCATATAGTACAATAACAAAAAATAGAAACTGCCTCATAGTTAAAATTAAATAATCAATTCTTACCCGGTGAATCAAGGATCATGTTTTACTTATTTCAATGATCGTTTATAACACATACATCGAAAATATAAAGCCGAACATCGATAAAAATAATACCACCAACGAATACAATTCATTTATCGTCACAGCATTGCCATCTTTACGTTTCAACGATTGACGCATAGCTCAATCAACCCTGGAAAGGGTCCCTCGATCCCGGTTAAAACCCTGAACCCTAGGAAAGGATCGTTTTCTTTGTATAAAAAGCTGGAAGTGACTGAAACATGTCATCCAGCTTTTTTGCATGATGTGCACATCCAAACAACGCCCTATTCACCAGCGATATCCGGCCGTCTTTCCTTCGTGCGCAGCAGTGCCATTTCATAGCGCCAGTCTGCTATTTTTTTCGGATCACCACTTAAAAGGATGTCCGGCACTTTCCATCCTTTGAAATCGGCCGGTCGTGTATACACCGGTGGCGCCAATAGGTTGTCCTGGAACGAATCAAACAATGCTGAAGTTTCGTCATTTAAAACACCCGGCAACAAACGTCCTATCGCATCTACCAATACAGCAGCGGGCAACTCCCCACCGCTTAATACATAATCTCCGATTGAAATTTCTTTGGTTACAAAATGTTCCCGCACTCTTTCATCAATGCCTTTATAATGACCGCAGATCAATAAAAGGTTTTTCTGTAGCGAGAGATGATTGGCCATTTTTTGATTGAACCGTTCACCATCCGGTGTAAGATAAATGACCTCATCATATGCTCTGTTTTTTGACAGTTCCCCGATCGCTTTCACTAAAGGCTCACACATCATTACCATGCCTGCGCCACCGCCATACTGATAGTCATCTACCTGCCCGTAAGCATTTACTGCCCATTTACGCAATTGATGTATTTCAATATTGAGTAACCCTTTTTCTTTCGCCCTTTTCATAATGGAATGACCAAAGGGGCTTTCCAACAATTCGGGTAAAACAGTGATAATGTCTATATGCATGCCGCAAAGATAATCAGCATATACGCAAAATAGCATATTGAGTGAACAGCGTGTTCGCCAAATGGCGGGAACAATAAACACAACCCCCCCGAGTAATACAAAAAAAGTGCCGGCAGTAAATCCGGCACTATCAATAGGAATGGAAATGATCACTATCTCTTTCCCATAAGTTTCTCCCCTCCACTATCCTGATCAACAGTTTTAGCCACGCTGCCTGCTTTTTGCACCAATCCCAAAAACTCCTTCCGGTACCCTTCTGCGTCTTTGCCTATGGCTGAACCGGCCAATGCTAAAACGTTGTTATAGGTCGCCCGTTGCCGGAACTCTGATTGGCGCAACAGCATGCCAAATTCGGCCACTGCGGCGGCAAAGCGAAAATTATCAGAAGCATCCTTTAATAAAATATGCTTATCGGTGACAGGATGTACGATTAAACGACTCTTAGTCTCATCAGGCTTTTTGTAGCGAAATTTGATCGTCATCAATTCTGCTGCAACATCGCTGTTAGTCCGTTGAGTTGGCAATGCCTGGTATTTTAACGGGTCAACATATTCAACAAATTCACTTTTTACACCCGCAGGTATTATTTCATAAAAGGCTGTAACAGTGTGCCCGCTACCCAGTTCACCTGCGTCTTTTTTATCATTATTAAAATCTTCTTTATTCAGTATCCGGTTCTCGTATCCTACCAGCCGATAAGCCTGCACTTTAACAGGATTAAATTCCACCTGCAGTTTCACATCTTTGGCAATCGTAAATAAAGTTCCACCAAACTCACTCACCAAAACTTTCTTTGCTTCCTGTATATTATCGATATAGGCGTGATTGCCATTGCCTTTATCAGCCAGCTTCTGCATTTTACTATCCTTATAATTTCCCATACCATAACCGAGTACCGTTAAAAAAACACCGCTGCTCCTTTCCTGTTCAATCAGCCGCTCCATATCATCATCGCTGCTGGCACCCACATTAAAGTCACCATCCGTACAAAGAATAACGCGGTTATTTCCGCCCTGCACAAAGTTTTGTTTCGCAATCTGGTAGGCAAGTTTAATCCCGGCGCCGCCAGCCGTTGAACCACCCGCTTCCAACCGGTCAATAGCATCCCTGATCGTTTGACTGTTCAATCCACTTGTTGCAGGCAATACCATTCCGGCGTTTCCGGCATATACCACTATCGCGACTTTATCCTGCTCGCGCAACTGATCGGCAAGCAGTTTCATAGATTGTTTTACCAAGGGCAATTTATTCTCATCCTGCATAGAACCCGACACATCAATCAGAAATACAAGGTTGGACACCGGAATATTTTGAGTTTCTATCTTCTTTCCCTGTAAACTCACCAATACAAGTCGGTGATCGTTATTCCACGGTGATACAGACAATTCAGTATAAATTGAAAAGGGGATATCATCCTTCGGCTGCGGATAATCGTAGTGAAAATAATTAATCATTTCTTCAATACGTACAGCTCCTGCCGGCGGCAATTGCCCGTCATTTAGAAATCGCCTGACATTACTATAAGAAGCTGCATCTACGTCAATGGAAAACGTAGAAAGAGGATTGTCAGTGACCGTTAAAAAACGATTTTCAGTGATGCCATCATAGTCTTCAGTATTAAAATCTTGATCACGGCTACCATACAGGTTCTGGTTTGAATTACTGGCTTTCCTTGTAGCGCCAGCAGGAAGAGTACTATTGCCCCTTACCATTACACCGGCTACACTGCCCTGCAATACCATATCCCCTTTAGCTTCCCGGTGAATAGCGCCTGTAAGGCTTTTCTTTTTGGTACCGGCATATCCGGTAACCACAACTTCATCCAATGCCACTCTGGCTGGCGACAATTGCACCTTCAGCACAGCATGTCCTGATACTTTTATTTCCTTGATATCATAGCCCGGCGATGAAAAAACAAGGGTAACGGCAGAATGAGCGATGGTAATGGCAAAATCGCCATGAGAATCGGTTTGGGTCATATTTCCTGTGCCTTTTTCCGTAATAGATACGGCAGAGAGTGCGGCTCCGTTGTTATCGGTTACGTTACCTTTAACAGTAAAGGTTGTTCGAGGCAAAAAAGCGGTAAAGACAGCAATGATTATTATGCCGTAAAGTGTTTCGTACTTCATACAAATCAGTTTTAAGGTTTACTTTATGGATAGATGCACCGCCGGAATGGATTACATATGAGAGCGAAAATAATTTAAAATGAAGGTTGAACTCGGCCTTTCGCCCGGTTACCGAAGAGGTAACTGCACTCCGACTCCGTTAATCTTTTATCTTTGATTTTCACTTTTACCTGTTGCTTGGATTTTATAAAGAACATATCAACGACTAATAGTGCAGATGCCGATTTGCTGGTTTTGTATAGGCAAACAGGGGATATGGGGATATTGTCCGAGCTTTATCAACGCTATATGGAATTGGTATATGGTGTTTGTTTGAAATACTTTAAAGATGAAGAACGAAGCAAAGATGCAGTGATGAATATTTTTGAGGAATTGGTGCAAAAATTGAAGGCGCATGAAGTCAGCAATTTTAGAAACTGGTTACATACAATGACCAGGAACCATTGTTTAATGCAGCTTCGCACACCTAAAAATCTGAAAACCACCGCATTTAGCCAGGAGTATATGCAATCGGAGGAAACCCTGCATCTTAATGGCGTATTTGAACAGGAGGAGCAATTCAATAAATTGGAAAAATGTATTCAATCTTTGTCCGAAGATCAAAAGAAAACGGTTGAATTGTTTTATTTGCAGCAAAAATGTTATGACGAGATTGTAACAATAACAGGCTATGAATGGAATAAAGTAAGAAGCTATATACAAAACGGGAGAAGGAACCTGAAGCTTTGTATGGAGAAAGAATGATGAATGTAAGAATATGGAAAATATGAAAACTAAGAAAACCAATTGGTTTATAACCGGTACATGAGGTAAATGCATGACGATAAAAAACATATAGTGTACAGTACGGAGGATATCCAACGATATCTGAACCGGGAAATGACCGCATCAGAAATGCATCAGTTGGAAAAAGCCGCGCTGGAAGACTCCTTTTTGGCCGAGGCAATAGAAGGTTTTATAGAAACCCGGTCATCAAACATTTCATCTGATATAGCATATCTTAAAAAGAGGCTGGATAAAAGATCCTTCAGGGTAGTTACCATGCGCAGGCAAAAGATGTGGAGGAGCATTGCAGCGGCAGCTGTTGTTTTATTGGGTATGGGTTTAACATGGTACTGGCTAGGTGCACCTGGTGAAAAAAATATTGCACAACAAAAAAACAAACATGACACTGCTTCGGTGGTGACAAAACAAGATAAACGGGCGGATGAGTCCGCTGTGCCGGGAGACTCCATGTTTACTGCTAAAAACGAAGCCAAGGAGCTTAAAAGCATTAATGACCCACAGAAATCGCAAAAGCCAGCGGGTGTGTCACCTGGAACTACGTTGGCACAGCCATCAGCAAAACAAAAAAAAGAGGCGGAACCTGGCTCCCAAATTCCTGATAAAGCAAATACCAGCGAGCGTGTAGACGCTACTCTTCAAAATATTAAAGCAAAAGAAAGGGAGAGCTTAAGAAAAGATATCGACATTTCCACCGTAGGCGCTAACAATGTTGCGGGGTATGCATCTGCAAATATCATTACGGGTAAAGTAACGGATACCAACAACCGCGGCCTCCCTTTCGTAAATATTGGCATCAGCAATACGCCCACAAGCATTTATAGTGATGCCCATGGAAATTTTAAAATCATGAGCGGGGACTCGGCTGTTACAGTAACTGTCAAATCCTCAGGCTTCCAGTCGAAACAAGTGACCTTGCAGACCAATACTTCTGTCAATAATATTATGCTTAAAGCCCAGGAAAATGTCCTAACTGAAGTTGCGGCATCGGGCTATGGCGCAAAAAGAAAAAAAATAGTGTTACAAGATGACAGCGCAGAGGAATCGCCCGAAGCAGAGCCCGTGGACGGGTGGGAAAATTACAACACCTACCTGGCCAACAACATTCGCCTTCCTGGCCAACAATCCGGCACATATCGTGGACTCGTTGAACTTTCCTTTACGGCAGACAAGTACGGAAGGCTGGAGAATTTCCTTATTGAACGTTCGACCTGTACTGCGTGTAATAAAGAAGCC
>DASUFG010000369.1:0-2405 GCA_036274715.1 Agriterribacter sp. | reverse complement strand
TTATGTAGCAGTCGAAGAATTACTGTATCTTTTGGGAACGACAATTGTTTACAGCAGAAAAAATAAGCTATATGAAATATGCATTGCTTTTATTGCTTTTTCTTTCGGAGCAACCGTTAACAGCACAGCAACAAATGTCATCAAACCAAAATACAAAAGAAGAAAGATTGAGCATTGCCAGCGCCATGGAAAACTCGCTGCGAAAGGAACTGCTGGATAAATGGTATCCGCAATGTTTCGATACCGTGTACGGTGGATTCACTACCGCCTACACTTTCGATTTTAAACCTGCCGAAAACCAGGATAAAATGATCGTAACCCAGGCGCGGCATACCTGGGTGAACGCCAAAGCGGCTGAAATTTATCCCTCCGTTTCTTATTATAAAGCAGGCGCGAAGCATGGCTTCCTTTTTCTTAAAGATGTAATGTGGGATAAAACATACGGCGGCTTTTACACCCTGGTAGATCAGCAGGGCAATGTAAAGCAAAACGGGGCTTCAGGCAAACAGGCCTATGGCAACGCATTCGGTATTTATGCGCTGGCGGCCTACTATAAATCTTCGGGAGATCCGGAAGGTTTGGCATTTGCAAAAAAAGCATTTTTATGGCTGGAAGAGCATAGTCACGACCCCGTACACAAAGGCTATTTTCAGCATTTACAAAGAGACGGTACTCCAATTAAGCGAACCGCTGAAACGCCTTCTACATCCGACCTCGGTTATAAAGATCAAAACAGTTCCATTCATATTCTGGAAGCGCTTACCGAATTGTACGAAGTGTGGCCGGACCCTTTGGTACGGGAACGGTTGAATGAAATGCTGGTGCTCATCAGGGATACGATTACTTCGCCGAAAGGTAATCTTATTCTTTTTTTTGAACCCGACTGGACGCCGGTGTCATTTCAAAATTCCGGCAAAGAAAACATTCTAAAGCATCGCAATCTCGACCATGTTTCTTTTGGTCATGATGTAGAAACCGCCTATCTCATGCTCGAAGCCTCACATGCGCTGGGCATCAAAAATGATACGCCTACCTTGAGCACCGGGAAAAAGATGGTAGACCATGCATTGCGAAATGGCTGGGACGATAAGGTTGGCGGGTTTTATGATGAAGGCTATTATTTTACGGGAGATAACAAAATATCCATCATACTGGATACCAAGAACTGGTGGGCGCAGGCCGAAGGATTGAACAGTTTATTGTTAATGGCAGATATTTTCCCCAATGATCCCTTACAGTATTTTGAAAAATTTAAACTGCTGTGGAAATACACCGACACCTACCTTATTGATCATGAATATGGCGACTGGTATGCGGGGGGATTGGACAAACAACCCGATAAAAAAGGTTTAAAGGGGCATATATGGAAAGCCACCTACCATAATTTCCGGTCGTTAAACAATTGCATCAGCACTTTAAGGGAGGAATAGCCGGCTATACTTTCAAATTGCTTTTCAGCCACAACCCGCTTTCCTGCCACTGCAGGTTCTTATCGATCTGCATATTCTTATACCATGCAGCAGGAAGAAAAGCCAGATACATAGTTCTCATTTTCAAATTTTCATACAGGATTAAGTATATAAAGCGCAAATTCTTTTAAGAAAAAGAGCTTACTCTTTACTTTTTCTCTTGAAAGAAAAAGTAACAAAAAGTTCAAGCACGGATGAGGATACAACACATCCGTGCACACGCCTTGATTTAGCTGTGGCACTACTGTATCTTCCGCTATTTATCCCTGATAAATATGCAAAGCGTTTGAACTATTGTTGCTTTCCCAAATTTATAGCTGCCAACTGCTATTACTTAACACAAAAGGTAAATCACGATAATGCTTTGCGACCTGATCTCCTGATCCCATTTTCAAATTACCACATTTTCAAATTTTCAAATTTCTCACATTTCCCACATTGCTCAATAATATCTTCCCATCAAAGGATGCTCGATAATCATTTTCCGCGTTTCACGGGGATTGATGATGCCTTGTTTGGCATATACAATTTTACCGCCAGGTTCCACAAGCACCGTATAAGGCAGCGCGCCCTGCCAACCGGGGTCTACCGCTTCAATGAGTTTGTACTTATCGTCTTCGTTAAAAATATAGTTACTGGAGGAGGCTTGTCGTTCTTTAAGAAACTGTAGGGCCTTATCTTTCTTAGCGGGATCATCGGCGCTGATGCTGATGAATTCAAAATCACGCTTCCGGTACATCCTGTACATGGTCACAAATTCCGGGAACTCGGTAACGCAGGGGCCGCACCAGGTAGCCCATATATTAATGAGCCGGAGTTTGCCGGATTCATTCTTCAGCAATGCCCTTATCCCTTCAGCATCAATACGCTCAAGTTGAACAGGCTCCTTTGCCCAATCCTGCTGTGCCTTAACAATCCAGTCGCTTTTTTCTTTCC
>DASUFG010000368.1:0-6738 GCA_036274715.1 Agriterribacter sp. | reverse complement strand
CACTGTACCCCATTGCCTTTCCGACAAGTAAGGTCCCCATTTTTTCCAGCCGGGTTGCGCAAGCCTGTTTTGTTCTGCATTCATAGTTAATACTTAATTGGTGAGTTTTACCAGTGACAGGCTACATAAAAAATGATGCAGCGGGCATCTGTAACAGCGATGTTGATAGTCGGAGTTGATGCATTGAACAAACATAAACTGTGCATGGCCGACTGCCTATTTTAGCCATGCATAATGATCGGGAAAAGTAACGCAGCCGGTTTTATTAAAATGCACCGGCTATCCATTATCAATGAACCCGGGATACAGGGTCATCCCTCCATCCACAAATAAGGTGGTGCCATTTACGTAGTCCGAATCATCGCTGGCCAACCATACCGCCACTTTAGCCACATCTTCCACTACGCCTATCCGTTGGTAGGGGATTAACTTCAATAAGTTTTCTCGCGCTTCGGGGGTTGCCCAGGCATCATGATTAATAGGTGTTTTTATGGCCCCCGGTCCAATACTGTTAACCCGTATTTTCTTTGATCCGAATTCCTGGGCGATGGTTTTCATCATAAGCATAATGCCTCCTTTGCTGGCCGCATAATTAGCGTGCCCGGCCCATGGAATGATTTCGTGCACACTGCTCATACAAATAATTTTGCCGGCGGCCCGCGAAACCTGTGATATTACTCCGCGCCGCAGAAATTCCCTGGTGGCTGCTCTTGCGCATAAAAACTGCCCGGTGAGGTTTATCCCGATTACGGTATTCCATTGCTCCAGGGTCATTTCGGTAAAAGGGGCATCGCGTTGTACACCTGCGTTGTTCACTAAAATATCCACCGTGCCAAACGCTGCAATGGCGCCGTCAAACATGGCGTTCACTTCTGCTTCTTTACTCACATCGCATTGAAAAGTAATGCCGGTGCCACCTTCCTTTTCAATGGTCGCCAGTACTGCTGCTGCTGCAGCTTTGCTTGAAGGAGAAGAATGGTTAATCACCACTTTAGCACCTGCTGCTGCCATAGCAATGGCGATACCTGTGCCGATGCCTGAACTGGCTCCCGTGACAACGGCTACCTGGTTGTGTAATTTTTTTTCCGTGCTGCTGAATTTTATAATAAGAAAACAGGACTAGGCATATAAGTCGAAAACCTAGGTGTATCCTACGCTAAAGCTAACTGGTATTGATTTTACATCTTAAAAGAATACGAATTTAGTAGATGTATTTGCTTTTTTCCTTTTTTGCCCCGATATAAAATCGGGACAGGCTTTGCCAAAAAGAAACAAAAAAAGGCACACGAAAACGAATACAGCCCGTTTTCGTGTCTGTTCCCTGATTTGGCTATTGTGCTACTGTGGCTTCAACCACAGCAAGTCTATCGTAGGTATCTGGTTCAACCAAAATCATTATTTATAAAACATCTTCACGACTTAAACGACTAATTCTATAAGAAAATTAAGCAGAATTTCCGACTTGTGCCCGATATGTTGGTGAACCTTCCGTTAAGCCGTATGGTAGATGAATAGATTGATGCGCCATTGGGCGAAGATGCATTGCTATTTCGACTCATTTTGCCGGAACCGGTTTTGAATGATTGATAGTTGTTGTTGATCGAGCGAAGTGGTTTGCTGAAGTACCTGTATAAAGTTAGCCACTTCTTTTTCGGAAGCGGGGCAACCACTATTTTCACCCGGTGCATCCAACGAAGCTCCTGCGGGCCGTATTTTTGAATCGGCAAGCAGCTTTCCTTCACTATCAAAAATCAGCCAGAATGGGATGCCTGAGTTACCGCCTGTGTATTTGTTCATCAAATCCATCGCCCCCGGGTTTTCCAAATGCTCTTTGCCTTTCGATTCCATGACTACCAGGTGGGTGATTATGAAATTATTCTCAAAAAATGCGCTGCAAGCCGGGTCGTTCATGGCGCTATCCATTTTGTGGCACCAAACACACCATGAAGCATGAAAAATAACGAATATTTTTTTGTTTTCTTTTGCGGCCGCTGTACGTGCTTCCTTTAATATCTGATCGGCCGAAGCGGGCTGGGCATTTGCCACGAATGTGATTGATAATACGAATACAAAGCAGGTGAACAGCTTTTTCATATCATTCGTTTTATTAAAGCTACAAATGTTTAATAAAAGACATGATGAATAAAAAAGGGATGCAGGCAGCATGATTACCCCAGCGCTTAGGGCAATACATGCAAATTGCATCCCTTGTTGGAAAAGACCGGCAGATATTTTTGAAGCCGGCTATTCCATCAATTTATATAACTGATCCAGGTTTGGCGATAAGATAATTTCAGTTCTGCGGTTAAGCGCCCGGCCTTCGGCGGTGGCGTTGGTATCACGGGGATCAAAATAGCTATGCCCCGAAGCGATTACTCTTGCCGGATCCACTTCGTAGTTATTGGTTAAGATGCGTACAATGGATACGGCACGCGCAGCGCTTAACGCCCAGTTGTCTTCAAAACTGCGGCGGATAGGAATACTGTCTGTATGTCCCTCCACTACAATCTGAATTTTGGGATCGGAATTCAGCACCTGCGCTATTTTTCCCAATGCTTCCTGTCCTTCTTTTCCCACTACTGCGCTGCCTGATTTAAACAGCAGCTTTTCCTGCAACGACACGTACACTTTACCATTTTTTACGTACACATCAAGGTCTTCTGCCTTGTATTGACCCAGCGCATTATTGATGGAGCCCCGCAGGTTTTCCACCACGCTGCGTTGCTGGTCAATGAGCTTTTGCAATGCTTCGAGCCGCTTTTGTTGTTCTTCTATCGTGAGCGATTTACTGCTGAGTTGCTCTTCGGTACTGGTGAGCAATTTTTGCGCGTCACTCAGTTCCTGTTCCCTGGCCGTTTTAGCAGAGCTGATGTCGTTGAGTTGTTTGGTTAAATCGTCGTTTTTTTGCCCGCTTTCCTTAAGGTCATTACGCAGGGCTGCAAGATCGTTTTCAAAACGCAGGCTATCCTGTTGTAATGCATGAATGGCGTTGGTAGCTTCTGTAAATTTTTTTTTGGAGACGCAGGAAATAAAGGTACCGGATAGGAGTAGGGATACCATGGATAAATGGATAAGTTTCATAATCAATTGATTTTTGCTGCTGCGAACATGCAGGTTTTTTCGTTGAATATTTTTGATTCCTTCGTTCAAAAATAATGAACTATTGTTTGATTCGATGCAGGATCACAATGTATTCAAAAGAACTGTGGTTCATTTTATCATTCCATAAAGGTTTCCCCAAGGATATCATGAATCCGGAAATTTAAAGTGTACCTGCAATCTTGTAAAATTGCAGAGCCCAACAGGTGTAGTTAATTCTGCAATTAAAAAATGGCGTAAAAAAACCTCCTTCGATTACCCGAAGAAGGTTCTTATGTATCATGAAAACACTCGCTGAAAATTTTACCAACTGCTGAAGCGCAGTCCAACCGCATAAGGATGCTGGTTTACGCCGTATTGGTGCAGGGGATTGATGGAGTAAGAGCCGTATAAACGTACAGGTCCCAGTCCAAGTTCCGCAACATAGGCAAACTTCCAGGATTCGAGGTTGAAATCGCCCGAATACCGCTGTTTCCCGTACATCTCGCTTTTTTGTTTGTTGCGGGCGCCGTATAAATAACTCACACTTGCACCCATGCTGATATTGATTCCGCCGTTGTGCTGGTGCGGGTTGGGATTAATATTAATCATTAAAGGAACCGTTACATAGTCGAATGCAAGTTTGTTTCTCTCAAAGTCAATTCCCTGTCTTTCTACATACGGGTTAGGCCCTTCGATATAGCGGATATCGGATTTGTAGAATAGTTTATACAACTCAATGCCGGCTCCATACTTGAGGTTGATGATTTTTTTATATAGACTCATGCGTTGCATGAAAAGCCAGATGTTGAAATTGAAAGAACTCGACCGGGCGCTAAAATCTCCTTTATTGGCCGGATCCTGTGCTGTGGTATTGTGCACAAAATCCTGTGCCTCCGCGGTGTTGTAATCCGTTTTGTCATTATGGTTGGCAAATCCAAGGTCGAGCACAACCCAGTTGGTGGATATATTATCTCTCCAGTGGCTCCGGTGCCCGGTCCATTCTTTATGGTGATTGATTTCGTTGTTATCTTCTTTACCGCCTTTGATGATAATAATGGAGCCTACCCTGAGGGTATCGGCAGTTACTTTTTCCGGCTGGGTAGTGTCGTTTTGTGCCATTCCGGTAAGGCATAGCAATATCCCTCCCGCCATCAGCAGATTCACTTTTTTCATTGTTCCTGATTTTAATTGATTGTATTATTTCCTGGTAATTTCGAAACTGGCAATCCGCACTACGGATTGTTTCTCGTCTATAGCTAAATCGGGATTAGTAACATGATCAACAAATCGGGATGCTTTTCTGAATAATTCCCGAAGTTTTGTTTTGGATTTTCTTTCCGGAATATCCGTATCAAGGTACGCAACACCCTCATCGTTCCGGCTCACTGCTTCGTAGGGCATGGCCCTGGTTTCATTGTTAAATGCAGCCTGGTCTAATATCACCGGTTGTACAACTTCCGCAACAGGCATGGTATGCTGTATTTTTCTTTCCGGCTGAATCGTAACTGGTGCGTCTTCCATTGCCATGGAGCGCGGGGCTGCGGGCGAAGGCTCATCAGCCCGGGCTATTTTCCGGCTTTCAACATACCTGCTTTCTTCTACATTCTTTTCAGCCGGCGAACTATTTTTGTGTACCCCTTCTTTATCAGCCGCCATGACACGATCAATATTTGGCGGCTCTTTTTTTAGGGTAGCCAACCCTGCATTGAGTTTCTTTTCGGGTACCGGGCTCGCTTGTTGTTGAGTGTTTTTATTTTCTGCGCCGGCAGGCTGTTGCGCCACTACCCGTTGATCTTCTACTTTTACCGGGCCCATTTTACCGGCATTCATCCATAGCAAACTGCCGATTGCAATAATAGAAGCTGCCGCCACCATGCGCCGCCACGCTACTCCCTGCATACGCACTACCGGTGTTTGAGTACGGTATAAAGCAGCCTTGTTTTCAAAAACAATATCTTCCGCGGGCATAAGTTTTACACGCTGTAAAAGCGACAGGTTAGATTGCATTTGCGGATGTTGCTGTATGAAATCATCCACCGCTTTTACTTCCGCATCATTTAATTCTCCATCCACATATTGCACCAACCATTCTTCGCAGTTGTTAGTGTTAATTAAAGTCGGGTTGGATGCTGTTCTATATAAACTATTTTTACCTGAAAAGGAAACCGGCTCATTCAGCGGCAGGCGGGTTTGCAACAGGCAATGTAGTTCTTCTTTAAGATCGGCATGCAGCACCACAAAGTCATCCACTGTTTTCCGTTCTTCAGGGTTCAATTCGTTATCTGCATACAGCAGAAAAAAAGTTTCATAATTATTCCTGTTAATGTCCATGTTTCATTTTTTAGATGCTCACTTTCTACATCAGATCACATTCTCCATTTTACCCAAAAACGCTTTCAACTGCAACCTCGCGCGATGCAGGTATACTTTTACCTGGCTTTCGCTTAACCCGGTTATGGTGCCGATCTCTTCATAAGAATATCCTTCATAATCCTTCAGCATCACCAGCGATCGTTGTGTTTCATTCAGTCGTGCCAATGCCTGTTCTAATATTTTCCGAAGGCTTTGCCGGGGTTGATCAATTCCCGCTTCTTCCCTGAATTCATCTTTTAAGCTTACGCGCTTTCCTTTGCGGATATGATCAATCATTTGATTGTAGGCAACGGTAAACAGGTAGGATTTACTTTTTTCAAATATTACATCTTCCCGGTTGCGCCACAATTTTTCAAAGGCAGATTGAACCACATCCCGCGCATCTTCTTCGTGCCTGAGATTTTTCAGTATAAATCGATACACATTATCTGCATAGCAGTCAACACATTCATTATACTCTTTTTCCGTCATACAGTCAGTTAAATCCCATAAAATTAATCGATAATGTGTGATTTCACAGGTGATACGGTTAAGCGGTTAAAAAGTTACATCAAAGTAAAAAATAAATGATATAGGTTTGCAGTCCTGCTTCAAAAACTACTGAAATGAAAGCTATTGCAGATGATCTTATTCTTGTAAATGAAAGGGACGAACAGGTGGGAACCATGGAAAAGATGGAGGCCCATCGCAAGGGGATTTTCCACCGGGCCTTTAGTGTGTTTATTTTTAACCATGATGGCGAGATGCTGTTGCAGCAAAGAGCGGACGGCAAATACCATAGTGCCAATTTGTGGACCAATGCCTGCTGCAGCCACCCGCGCCCCGGCGAAACGGCTTTGGCCGGAGCTCAAAGGAGGTTGAGGGAAGAATTAGGTTTTGCGGTGACGTTGAAAAAAGCGTTTGAATTTACCTACCGCGCCAGTTTTGATAACGGGCTTACCGAACATGAATATGACCATGTATTTATTGGGGAGTATGAGGGGGAGATTTTGCCGGATCCGGCGGAGGTGAAAGCGTATGGCTATATGTCGATGGACCTAATCCGAAAGGAATTAACAGAAACGCCGGAAAAATATACAGCCTGGTTTGCTATCGCTTTTCCAATGATTGAGGAATGGGGGCGGGGGAAAGGCAAAAGTGAAAGGGGAGAGGAGAAAGGCAAGGAACAACAAGGGGGAAGAAGTGAACGGGGAGAAGAGAGAGAATAAAAAGATAGAAGTGAGAGAACAGAAGCGAAGAGAAGAGGTAAGGGGAGAAAGACAAGGAACATCGGAGAAGGAATGA
>DASUFG010000367.1:0-11064 GCA_036274715.1 Agriterribacter sp. | reverse complement strand
TACCGTAAGGGATGGGAAGTAAAATAAATTGAGGAAGATAGAAATGTATTGTTACGACATAACTGAATCACAAGTACGAACCAAAAGCGAGTTAGGAACTCTAATTTCGGAGCCGCCGCAGGGTATAATATTTCCAACCCCGGCATGGTTCCCTGGAGTTTTTTATGACAGGATATTTGCGCAAACCGCATCTGAAGAATAAAAAAGGTTGACAATCTTGGTGCAGATTGTCAACCTTTGTATCGTTACGAAGAAAAATGGCTTGTTACACAATTAAACTTTATGCATTCCGGTTAATACAGTTCAAATCGTTAAATGCTACTTCCAATCTTTTAATAAAGGTTTCCTCACCCTTCCGCAACCATACACGCGGATCGTAGAATTTTTTATTCGGCTTTTCTTCTCCTTCCGGGTTTCCTAATTGTCCTTGTAAATAAGCTTCACTCTTTTTGTAATTCGCCAGTACACCTTCCCAGAAAGCCCATTGCAGATCGGTATCTATATTCATTTTAATAGCGCCATATCCTATCGCTTCGCGGATCTGGTGTTGCGGTGAACCGCTACCACCATGAAATACAAAATAAACAGGTTTGTTTGCGGTTTTCAATTCTTTCTGGATATATACCTGGCTGTTGTTTAAAATTTCTGGACGTAATTCCACGTTTCCGGGTTTGTATACGCCATGCACATTTCCAAAGGCTGCTGCGATTGTAAACAAACTTCCTACTTTTCCCAATTCGCTATAGGCATACGCCACATGCTGTGGCTGGGTATATAATTTGTCATTTTCAATATCGCTGTTATCGATACCGTCTTCTTCGCCACCGGTAACCCCCAGTTCAATCTCAATTCCCATACCCAAAGGTTGCATCCGCTTAAAGAAAGCTACCGACGTTTCTACATTTTCTTCAAGAGGTTCTTCGCTGAGGTCAAGCATATGCGAACTAAAAAGCGGTTGTCCTTTTTCTTTAAAATACTGTTCGCCGGCATCAATCAACCCGCTCACCCAGGGTAGCCATTTCTTTGCCGCATGGTCTGTATGCAACACCACAGGAACTCCATAATATTTAGCAACATTATGAATATGCAGGGCACCAGAAACACCGCCTGAAATATTAGCCTGGAGATGATCGTTGGGCATGCCTTTTCCCGCAATAAACTGGGCGCCTCCGTTAGAGAACTGGATAATAACAGGGGAGTTAACATTTGCCGCAGCTTCGAGGGTAGCGTTAATTGTATTGGTGCCAATACAATTAACAGCTGGCATAGCAAACTCGTTTTCTTTGGCATCTTTATATAATGCTTCGAGTTCCTCACCAAAAAGCACCCCGGCTTTATACTTTTTCATATTCAGTGTTTAGTTTAATTGTAATTGAACGATAAGTTTAGTAGCCTTAATAAAGACTCAAAAGAAGCGCGAAGATAGCATACTTCGTTTTTATACAAAATTTCTTCCCGGAGTTTTCATAAATGCAGCAAATTTACCCCAACAAATGCTATCTTTTTATTGTTGAAATACGTACATCATAATATTAACTGCCAAAACATTAAAGTAGAATTATTTATCTTACGTGTAACTTAGCTTAAAGTTTTTCACAAAAAAAAATCGTTTCCAATCAACGTTTTACTCAAAATCATTGTCCTATTTATACATGCATAAACTAACTGATATGATTTTTCGGGAAAAAGATTGCAAAGCCCGTGCCCATCGCAGGCAGTTATTGATCAATCTGCACCTAACCTTTCTCATAGTGCTTTATGTTTCTATTGCAACCCAGGCTGAATCATTCGATAAACATCATTTATTTTTTGAGTCTGCCACGCAGGACTCCGTTAGGGTAAATGGAAAGGTAACAGATGCTGAGGAGAAAACTGGTTTAGGGGGAGTGTCTGTTGAAAACCTTACCACTAACCAGGGTACTATTACCAATAATGATGGAGAATTTTCAATATATGCGCAGTTGGGCGACCGTATACAGTTTACTTATATAGGCAAAGCACCCAGGACGATAGTGTTTAGAAATGAAAAATTTTTATCGGTTGAACTGGCAAAGGCTGACGGCGGATTATCAGAGGTAATTATTACCGGATTTCAGAACGTTGAGAAAAAGAAATTTTCCGGGGCAGCAGCATCCCTGAAGGCCAGCGATGTAAAAATTGATGGAATGGTAGACGTTGGCCGGATGCTGGAAGGCCGGGCAGCAGGTGTATCGGTACAAAATGTTTCCAGCGCCTTTGGCGCCGCACCAAAAATACGTATCAGGGGCGCTACGTCGATCAATGGAGAAAACAAGCCTTTATGGGTAGTGGATGGAGTGGTGCTTGAAGATATTGTAAATATTTCAAACGACCAGTTGTCAAGTGGCGATCCCACCACACTACTAGGCTCCTCAGTTGCAGGTATCAATATTAACGATGTTGAAAGCTTCGACATACTCAAAGATGCTGCCGCTACCGCATTGTATGGGGCAAGGGCGATGAATGGAGTGGTTGTAATTACCACTAAAAAGGGAAGGATTGGCCGACATATTATTAATTATACCGGGAATTTTAGTACACAGTTCAAGCCAACATACAACGAGTATGATATCATGAACTCAGTGGAACAAATGTCTGTTCTATCGGAATTGGACCGCAAAGGCTGGTTGACCACGGATATACTGAACAACGGGAGCTATGGTGTATACGGCAAATATTTTGATCTCGTAAACACACCCTTGCCCGGAGGCGGGTTCCTGTTAGAAAATACACCCGAAGCAAAGAAAGAATATTTGTTGCGATATGCCAATGCGAATACCGACTGGTTCGACGAGCTGTTTCGCCAGTCCTTTGTACAGGAACATTCTTTGAGCATTTCTTCAGGAACTGAAAAATTACAATCTTTTTTTTCAACGAGTTTTTATAGTGACAATGGATGGACGTTAGCAGATAACGTTAAACGGTATACGCTTAACTTCCGCAACAACTATAATATTTCGGATAAGTTAACGCTGGGCTTCCTCACTACCGGTTCTTACAGGCAGCAAAATGCCCCAGGCACCGTTTCAAGAGTACCGAACCCGGTTGAAGGTGGGTTTGAAAGGGAATTTGACATCAACCCATTTAGTTACGCATTGAATACCAGCAGAGTACTTACTGCTTATGATCTAAATGGTGAAAGAGAGTACTTCAACAGGAATTTTGCCCCTTTTAACATATTAACCGAATTGGAAGAAAACAGGCTTAAGATTAATGTAATGGATCTGAAACTTCAGGGAGAGGCAGGATATAAGTTTACCAAACAACTCCGCTATGAATTTATTGGAGCATTACGGTATGTATATTCAACCCGGGAACAAGAAGTAACAGAAAGTTCAAATATGGCCAATGCATACCGGGCAGCGGGCAATGCAACGATAAGGCAAAACAATCCGTTTCTTTACCAGGATCCCGAAAATCCCAGCGCCGAAAAGGTGGTAGTACTACCCTACGGGGGATTTTACAACCGGGTAGAAGATCAGCTACTGAATTTTGATATTAGAAACAGCTTAAGCTATGCCAATACCTTTGCCGAAAAACACGACCTCAACCTCTTGTTAGGCCAGCAAATAAAATATGCCGACCGGCAGAATTCATCTTCTAACGGCTATGGGTACCAATATGAAAATGGTGGCGTTGCCAGCCCGGATTTTCGCATTCTCAAACAAATGATCGAGCAAAATTTCCCTTATTACGGCATGAGTAAGGATTATGACAGGTTTGCGGCATTTTACTTTAACGCGCAGTACACGTATAATAGAAAGTATAATTTTTACGGTACAGTTCGGTATGATGGTTCAAACCGCCTGGGCTCATCTACCAATGCACGCTGGCTGCCAACATGGAGTTTTGGAGGCGCCTGGAATATGGATGAAGAGAAGTTTATTCAAGACATTGATGCAATCAACTATTTAAAATTAAGAGGAAGTTACGGTTTAACAGCAAGCCTTGGACCCGCAACAAACTCTAATATTGTATTGCGCAACATCAACATACAACGCCCTTACTTAAGTGACGTAGAAACAGTAATTACCATCGCCAACCTGGCCAATACTGAATTGACATGGGAAAAAAATTACACGTTCAATATTGGAGTGGACGCAGGGCTATTTAATAACAGGCTCTCCACGAGCATCGATTGGTACCAGAGAAAAAGCTTTGATTTAATTGACGTAATAAAAACGTCCGGCATAGGAGGCGAAGCATATAAGGCGGCAAATTATGCCGATATGACTTCTCATGGTGTGGAGGTATTATTAACCGGACAAGTCATCTCCGGACGGGATTGGGGCTGGAAGAGTACCCTGACATTTGGCTATAATGTAACTAAAATAACCAATTCAGAAAACCTTCCGATTATTTTCGACCTGGTTAAGGCAGAAGGTGGCAACCTGAACGGCTATCCAGTGAGCAGTTTATTTTCTATAAAATATTCCGGGCTTAATCCCAATAACGGCATTCCCGAATTCATTAACGAAAAAGGGGAAGTATCGTCGGCGGTATACCTCCAGTCGGACAGCACCCAAAACCTGCATTTTGAGGGACCGGTGGACCCTAAATTTACCGGGGGGTTTAATAACACGTTTAGTTACAAGGCATTTTCACTTAACATTTTTTTCACGTACCAGGCGGGCAACAGCATCAGGTTGTACCCCGCATTTAAAAACAGTTATACCGAGTTGGATGCCATGCCCAGGGAGTTTTATGACAGATGGGTAATGCCTGGCGATCAAAATACAACCAATGTCCCTTCCATCATGGACGCGTACCAGGCTGTACTGCTGGGCAGCACTTCTTTTAATTATCCTTACAACAATTACAATTATTCTACTGAACGGGTAGCAAGGGGCGATTTCATAAGATTGAAAACAGTTTCATTAACCTACCAATTGCCGACATCGATCATGGAAAAAACCGGGTTCTTAAAATCAACAGCCTTCACGCTCGCGGCTATTAACCCGTGGTTAATTTATTCCGATAAAAAACTGGAAGGGCAGGATCCTGAATTTTTTAACGCCGGCGGCGTTGCGCAACCTATTCAAAAACAAATTACCCTTTCTGTTAAATTAGGACTGTAAAGTAAAAGATTATGAAAAGATTGTTCAGCTGTTTCCTTTTAAGTCTTTGCATTTGTTGGGCGGGGTGCAGTAAATATTTAGCGAAAGACCCCGATAACCGAAGCAACCTGCAAGACCCAAAAAAAGTTTCTCAGCTATTGGGTACTGCATATCCATTGGGTAGTTATATGGCTTTTAATGAGGCTATGTCTGATAATGCGGGCGACAAGGGGAGCGGTGAAATTGATCCCACCAATAGGGATCCCTATTATTTCGACAACGTGCAAAGCCCGGACCAAGACTCGCCGGATAATTATTGGAACGCATGTTATGCAGCCATTGCGGCTGCCAACCAGGCCCTGGAAGCCAGCAATACTGCCGATAAACCACTGGATTATCTTACACAAAAGGGAGAGGCTCTGTTAGCAAGGGCTTATGCGCACTTTATGCTGGTGTCACTCTATTCCAAACCGTATAATGAAACCACTGCAGGTTCCGATCCAGGTATACCTTATTTAACGGAGCCTGAAACGGTAGTAATAAAACAATATGAGCGAAAAACGGTGGCTTATGTATACGAAATGATTGAAAAAGACCTGTTGGAAGGACTGCCTTTAATTGATGATGCTTCCTATGACGTACCAAGATACCATTTCAACCAATCGGCCGCTAATGCGTTTGCTTCCCGCTTTTATCTATTCAAAAGAGATTATACAAAAGCGGTACAATACGCCAATAGCGCAATATCCGACTTCTTAACAAATCTTCGCGCATGGAATACAGAATACCAAACGTTTGGCCTTAATAACTTACCGGCGGAGTATCAAAAAAGCTCCGAACCAGCCAATTTATTGCTGGTTACCTGCCCTTCCCTTTATAGTTACGCGAACAGTTTCGCCACTTACAGGTATGGACTTACCCCCGCCATCAGGGATGAAATATTAAATACATCCATAGCTGTTACGGGTGGCAGTTGGTCTTTTATCACTGGCTTCGTAGGCTCTCAAAACAATGTAGCCGTACCTAAATTCAATTACACCGATTTCGCGCTGGCATCACCCAATGTAAATTATGGAACCTCGTATGGAACGATATGTCTTCTCACAACAGAAGAAGTATTATTCAATAAGGCTGAAGCAAATACCTACCTGGGCAATTATGATTTGGCCATTAATGATTTAAATACCTACATGAGTACACGCATTACCGGTGTAACACCTGGTAACCTCCCGGCTAACAGAAGAATAACACAATCGAAAGTACTGGAACATTATAACAACACACTGGGCATACAGGAAGCACTGGTAAGGTATATTCTCGAACTCAAAAGGGCAGAATTCATTCATGAAGGAATACGCTGGTTTGATATACTGAGATATGACATGCCTGTTACGCACCAGTTTACCAGCAGCGGCGGTAGCAGTGGAGGGTCTATTATTATTGAGCCAACCGATAAAAGAAGACAATTAAAACTTCCGGACGCGGTAAAACTGTCTGGCATAACCGATTTGAACAGATAAAATATTATTAAAAAAACCTGCGCGATGAAAAGGGTTAAAAACATATTACAGTTCCTGGTTTTAAGTTTTCTTTTGGCCTCCTGCCAAAAAGAAGAAATTAATCCCACCGACGCCGAAAACATTAATGGATTAGGTGGTGATACCTGGGCAAAAGGGCCGATAGACAACTGGATATACGATACACTGACCATTCCCTATAATATCAGTGTAAAATATAAATGGGACCAGTTTGAAGACCTTGCAGATATCACGTCTATCCTGGTACCTCCAAAGGAAGAAATTGTAATTCCAATTTTAAGCGCTGTACGTAAGGTGTGGATCAGCCCATATATCGCTGAGGCCGGAGAGCCATTTTTCAGGAAAACTTCACCCAAGTTTTTTTACATGATCGGAAGTCCGGCTTACACCCAGAATGGCGCGCTGAAACTGGGCGTTGCGGAAGGCGGCAGAAAGATCATTTTGCTGGCTACCAACTGGTCTAAAATAAAAGGCATGCCGGGTTATTCTCCCGCTGATTCTTTTTGGATAAGGCAAATGTTCATAACCATCCACCACGAATTTGCACACATTCTGCATCAGACCATTTTATATCCGCAGGATTTCAAAAATCTTAACCCAAGTTTACTCACTTCTAACTGGACGGACTATACCGACGAGCAGGCTTTACGGGATGGCTTCATAACGGCATACGCGATGGACAATTCAGATGAGGATTTTGTAGAAACCATTTCTCATCTGCTGGTAGGAGGGAAGGCAGCATTTGAAGCACAGCTTGCATCCATTCCCGATGGAATTACCGACAGGGGCACAACGAGGGAGCAGGCCATAGCCAGGCTGCGATCCAAGGAATCGATTGTGGTGACTTATTATAAACAGGTGTGGGGGATTGACTTTTATAAACTCCAGTCAAGAGTACGTGCGGCCGTGTTGTCGATGATATATTAGTGTTCATTTGCTATTTATAATATTTAATATGAAGAAGCTTTTTTATTGTTTTCTTATTGCTGCAGTGAGTATCACTTCCTGCAAAAAAGATGACAATCGCCTTTTTACCGAATCACCGGATGAGCGCCTCAATGCAACGCTTAGTGACTACCAGACGGCTCTTGCAAGTTCACCGACAGGATGGAACGCCACTGTCGTTCCCGAAAATGGGGGAATCTATCATTTCCATTTCACATTCAATAGCGAAAACCGTGTGTTCATGTTTTCCGATTTTGATACACTCACTGCAAAGTATCAGAAGGAAAGCAGTTATCGTCTTAAGGCTTTACAGCAGCCTTCATTAATTTTCGACACGTATTCATATCTGCATCTACTGTCGGATCCCGATGGTTCGGTAAACGGCGGTATAGATGGTCAGGGTTTGCTTTCCGATTTTGAATTTTCGTTAGATAGTTTGTATACAGACAGTATTTTACTTACCGGAAGAGTGAATCATACGAGAGTTAAACTGGAGCGGGCCACTCAACAGGACCTGGA
The DNA here is from genome assembly GCA_036274715.1 of Agriterribacter sp. Lineage (GTDB taxonomy): Bacteria > Bacteroidota > Bacteroidia > Chitinophagales > Chitinophagaceae > Agriterribacter. The sequence continues at coordinate 2,987 of DASUFG010000367.1, read as the reverse complement.
TGCATGGCAAAACGGGCAGTGGGCAAGTACCTTATCCTTTCTCAACATTACCGAGATTGAGAACTACTTTAAGCGACTTACCCTGGGAGGCACGGAATATGAAATTTTTGTAGACCCCGTTTCACGTGTTATTATTTTCCAATGGCTCTCGGGCGGTACATTAAGACGATTCTCCACGACCTTTTATTTTTCAGCGAATGGAGTTGTCCTGGATGAACCACTTACTAATGGCTCGCAAACCATTGATGGACTTACCAATGTGTCCTGGAATGAAAACAATCAAACACTTCAGGTAACGGCTAACAATACCACAGGCACTATTGCAGGTGCCATCAAACCTCTAAAAACCGACCTGAATGCCCCGCAACGTTGGTGGCAAACGGCTGTAAATGATGGCGCATACTGGGAGTCTATTCGTGGATTTCATGCAGATGGTATAGATGATGCCTTTGAAATAAATACACTTAGCAGGTTTTACACCCTGTTATATTGGCCGGAGTATGACACAGGCAATGATTTGTTTGCCCCCGTATTTGTGAATGCAGCGGGCGATGGACTAGAATTGCAATATGGAGCCGCACCGGATACCCCGCAATTTACAGGTGATGGCAGAGCCATATTTTCGTTGCTGGGCTATTATGGACCCTATCCTTCTACCGGACCCGCGGCACAAAGCCTGGCACAATTACTCATCCCCGAAGGATACTATTTTGTACAAACTAGTGAAACTAGTTATGATATGATAAGCTCGGTCGATGCTAAAACATGGATAACATGGACGTATTGATGAAAGTAGAATTTAATGACAGTACCAGGGGCTTTCGATTAATACTATATCTAATGATTTATAAAGTTTAAATAGTAGCGAATTTAATACACAACCATCCATATAATTCTTTAATTTTAAAAACAAATCACCAAAATAAAATTCAGTATGAAAAAATTGACTTTACAGATAGCTACGGTTGTACTGTTGGCGGTAACCGTAACCATATCATCCTGCTCAAAAGAGGGACCGATGGGCGCCACAGGACCTGCAGGACCAGCCGGGCCCGCCGGAGCGCAGGGACCTGCAGGAGCACAAGGTGAGACTGGAACAGCCAATGTGATTTATTCGGAATGGATGGATGTTACTTTTGATCCGGTAACAGACGATAATTCGGGGGATACGCTGGCGTGGGTAGCGGAAATACCGGCTCCGCAACTAGACGTTCCGATGCTCACCAACGGAGAGATTAAGGTTTACTTCAATGGTGGTTCTCCCGATGACCCCGCAGTCTTCCCTTTACCTCTTTTTGACTCCTACGCTCTTACCGGCGTACAAAACATAAACCTGTATTTCACAGAGGGTTTAATCAGTCTCTATTCAACAGATGATGCCTCCACCTTTACTGACCAGGGAGTCAAGGTGTGGCAATATCGTTACATTCTTATTCCCGGGGAAACTGCTGCAGGTCGTAAAAAAGCAACGATTGACTGGAACGATTATAACGCAGTCAAAAAATATCTCAATTTAAAAGATTAATTTTTTGGTAAACGCCTGTAAGAATTATGGCCTGCTGCATTTTACGGTTGGCTCTGTTCTTACAGGTTTTACATTTCATACAGGCTAAGCCTGTGGCTTTGCGATTAAACCCTCCATGAACCCAGAAAGTAATACCATGAAAACAATTTTTTATCTATTCTTATTTTGCGCCGGCTGCCTGTTATTGTTTTCCTGCCAAAAAGAATTATCAATCGACACCCTGAACGCCGGAAATCCTGGCAATGGTGGTGGTACCACCAATACATCCCTAGTCGGAAACTGGAATCTTATTTCCCTCGATGTCAAAACCGAGTCTATCAGTTCTTACGATCTTGATGGTGCTACAATCAAAGGAATTGCCAAATACCAGGCGGTTACCGAAAACAACAAAGGTTATTTTTCGATCTCGTCCAATATCATAAAGGCCATTGGGCTCAGCTATTCGTTATCCACAGATGTTGTTCTTGAGACTTATCTGGGTCCTCTAAAAACGGATGAACAAACGATCCCCCTGGAAATGACCATGCCTCCTTATGATGCCACCTCAAATTACCAGCAAGTGAACAACGATTCGATTTATCTTCCGGAAGGGGTTGTTTTTGACATACCTGATGCCGGCACGCAGCCAACCGGCGCCAATGAGCCTGTCGGAGCAACTTATACGATTCAATCGGATACGCTTAAAATTAAAGCTAACTTTGACAAGTCTATGATTGTCAACCAGGGTGGCATTGATTTCCAGGTTCATCAAACCGGAACAGCCATATATTCATTAAAGAAACAATAATTATTGCATAAGTAAGTATTGAAACCCAGATTCAACCCCATATATAGTCTGCGAGTTGATCTGCGTGCCGGCTATTATTGAAATACCGGTCAAGAAGGGCTGTACGTAATTCAATCTGTTCCTTAGTAAACGGCTCATAAAAAAAACGCTGTACTGCATCTAGAAAATCTTTTCCACCTGTTGCCACATAACATGCGGTTTCCATTCCGGTGCCATCAACCATATCGTTGTTCGCTATGCAATGCCTTCCGCAAAAAACAGCATGCAGCAATTTTAATTTTATACCCGTCATGTTGAACGACGGCAAAAGATTGATCTGCGCATCCTGGATCAGTTGCTGCATGTGGGTTTGAGAAGGGTTTTCAACGATACGGATATGGGTATGCGAATACACCGCTTCTTTCAAAGTGTGCGATGGATTCTTGCCTGCAATGATAAATGGAATTGTCAAATTGTGAAACACATTTTCAATAAGCCAAATGGCAGCCTGCTCATTTTCGCTTACAGACAAATTACCGTGGTAGAGGCAATAAGTTCCCCGTCCTTTCTGTGATAATACCTCAGTCCATGGTATAAAAACAGGCAAATGAAAAATATGCTTCACATCAAATACCGTAGTATAGGTATGCATATCTTTTTCGGAGACGGCAACTATCGCACTGGCTTTAGGCGCTA
>DASUFG010000366.1:0-12926 GCA_036274715.1 Agriterribacter sp. | reverse complement strand
GGCAATGAGGGTAAATCCAGGAACCTGGTGCGCAGGGATTTTCCCTGCATGGTCCAGTCGTGGAAGGTTTCCGGACGATGAAAAGTAAATACAGGTCTTGAACGAGGTTTCGGGTCGCGATAATCGGTGAACCGCGTTAGTTCGCCGGTGCTTTCGTATACAAAGGGCAGTTTTTGGTTATCGAGTAAGGTTGTATTTCATTAAGTGTGTCAGGATTGTAGTTTGATACATTGTTACTCATTGTAAAATAATGTTTTTTCTGATGCTGCTGATGTGATATTCTATCGATGCAAAAAACATCATTTTATAATGAGGAGCCGCCGACAGGCTACACGCTGTATTCATAGATTAAGTTTTAGCCGATCAGCAAATATGATGGATAGCTGTGCCAATGTTTGGTTCCAATTGTGTACCGGCTTGTTCCATTTTGCACAAATGTTTTCCTGTACGAGGAAGAGTAACTTCATTAAGGCATCTTCACTTTGAAAAGCTCCTTTTGATTTGGTAACTGTTCGTAACTGACGGTGAAAACCTTCGATAATATTGGTGGTATACATAATGCGGCGGATGTCTTTGTTGTAATGAAAATAGCAGCTAAGCCGGGGCCAGTTCTTTCGCCATGATTCAATCACTTTTGGATATCGCTGCTGCCAGTTGGAAGCCAGTTGATCCAGGTTTCGTTCAGCTTGTTCTTTGGTGGTGGCTTTGTAAACGCCCTGCAAGTCCTTCATAAAGGGCTTTACATCTTTGTAAGAAAGATATTTCTGTGAGTTGCGGATTTGATGCACTACACACAATTGCACTTCGGTTTGTGGAAAGATGGTTTCGATGGCTTCAGCAAAACCGTTGAGGTTGTCGATAGATGCAATAAAGATGTCTTCTACGCCGCGATTTTGCAGGTCTGTCAATACCTGCAGCCAAAATTTGGCACCTTCGTGCTCGCCAATATACATGCCTATCAAATCTTTGTATCCTTCCTGGTTAAGACCGATAATGCAGTACACCGCACGGTTTACAACACGTCCTTCATGCCGCACTTTGTAGTGTATAGCATCTAGCCATACAAAGGGATACACCCGCTCCAGCGGTCGGCTGCGCCATTCCTGCAGCAGGGGCAAAATCTTATCGGTAACGCGGCTGATGGTGGCAGGAGAAACATCCAGACCATACATGTCTGAAAGATGATCGCGGATATCGCCGTAGCTGGCACCACGGGCGTATAAGGCAATGATCTGCCGGTCCAGATCCACGCCTAATGTCTTATGTCGTTTAGGGACCATTTCTGGTTCAAATGTCCCATTACGATCGCGGGCGGTAGCAATCTCAACATTGCCTATCGGAGTCTTTAGCTGCTTTTTGCCCTTGCCATTCTTTCTGTTGGGAGCTTCATCTTCTTCAATATGTGCCTCCAGTTCACCATCCATTACTTCATCCAAAAACTCCTTCAACAAGGGTGTAAATACTCCATCTCTGCCTAGTAAAGTTTCGCCTTTTTTCAGGCGGCTTGCAGCCTCCTTCTTGAAGGCTTCAAAGTCAAATGTTTGCTTTTCCATGGTATGTCAGTTTTAAAGTTAGTTAACTTCTCTCTGACACACTTTTTGAAATACTCTCGTTACGCCGGCCCTTACCGTGGTTCTAAATTCAGTTTGTTGGAGGGCGGCATAAGGATACCGGCTATTATCAGTTGGCCCGGAACTTTACCCGAAAACGAAGTAAGGGATCAACTCGCGGGGAATGTAGATTGGCTCCCTACATTGGCAGAACTCTGTAATATTGTTTTGCCCACCCGGAAAATTGATGGAAAAAGTATCGTTCAGGCTATTAAATCGTCAAATGCTCCATCCCCCCACAATGTCTTTTTCTGGAAAAGCGGTGGCGGAAGTGATCCACAATGGGCGGTAAGGAAAGGCAATTGGAAATTAGTACATAATCCACAATTGGGGAAATTTTCGGAGGCTGAAACGAGCGAAAATGGCGTATACCTGTTTAATATGTTGAATGATGTTGGGGAAAAGAAAAATGAGGCGGAGAAATATCCTGATGTTGTAATGGATCTTACTAAAAGATACGAAGCGTGGATAAACGAAGTGGCAACGCAATAACCAACATCGGTGGCGAATAGTTTTGAAAAGCCCGATGAACCATTTTTAGAGATAATTTTTTGTACCTTCCGCAGTTTTCAGGCAGCGGGTAATTTTGTAAAATAGGGTATTGCCATTATTTTTATCACGCAGCAAAACTAAACACCAGTTTTTAAGTTGTAATCGCTGCTATTTGCAAACAAATATTGATACCATGAAAAAACTAGTTTCCCTGGTTGCATTCGGATTTTTAATAGCTCCAATCTTCGCTCAACAAAATAGCAGGCCGAATATCCTTTTTATTATGGCAGATGATCATACCTCGCAGGCATGGGGTATTTATGGCGGCGTGCTGAGAGATTATGTAAAAAACGAAAATATTAAAAGGATAGCGGCCAATGGAGCTACATTGAATAACGTATTCTGCACCAATTCTATTTGCGTACCCAGCAGGGCAACCATCATGACGGGTCAATACAGTAACCGAAACGGGGTATATACCCTGGCAGACGCACTGTCGCCCGACAGTTTGAACATCGCTAAAGTAATGCAGCAATGCGGTTACCAAACAGCCTTGATTGGTAAATGGCATTTAAAGAAAAAACCTTCCGGTTTTGATCATTTTATGGTGATGCCGGGACAGGGCGTTTATTTTGATCCGGTATTTAAAACAGAAGAAGATTGGCAGGATGATGGCATAGCTGCGGGCAAGAAATATCCCGGCTATAACACAGATGTAGTTACCGATTTTTCCATTGACTGGATGAAGAACAGGAACCCCGACAAGCCATTCTTTTTAATGACCCATTTTAAAGCTACACATGAGCCATTTGAATACCCCGACCGGCTGAAAGATTTATATGAGGATATAGACATTCCTGAACCCGGGTCTCTCCTGGATTTTGGACCGGAAACCAATGGCAGAAGTTTCAAAGGTCAAAAACTGGAAAACCTTGAAGCGCGTTGGGAACAGTTTCAAAAAGATCCGGCTAAATTCTGGACAACCTATCCCGGTATGCCTTTCAGCATTGAAGGACTCGACAGTGTACAAGCCCGCAAAAAGATTTATCAAAAATTCGTAAAAGACTTTTTGCGTTGCGGCGCAGCTATTGATGAAAATATTGGAAGACTGCTCGATTATCTTGAACAATCCGGCCTTGCCGAGAATACCGTTGTGATTTATACAGCCGATCAGGGCTATTTTTTAGGAGAACATGGTTTTTTTGATAAGCGCATGATGTACGAAGAATCGTTGCGTATGCCCTTAGTTATTTGTTATCCAAAGGAAATCAAGGGCGGCAGCCGGATCAACGATATCATTTTAAACATTGATTTTCCCGCTTTATTTGCTGATTATGCCGGCATTAAAAAGCCATCGTTTATACAGGGCGAAAGTTTTAGGAAAAACCTCGAAGGGAAAAAACCAGCCAACTGGCGCACTTCCATGTATTATCGGTACTGGCAGCACAGTCCTGACCGACCAGCACATTTTGGAATCAGAAACGATCGATATAAACTCATTTTTTATTATGGTCAGCCTCTTAATATGACTGATGTGTCAAAGCAAACCACCATACCTGCCTGGGAGTTTTATGACATTCAAAATGATCCACAAGAGTTGCATAACGTCATTAACGACAAACAATACCAGTCCACCATCAGTACAATGAAGAAGGAACTCAAAAAACAAAAAGCCATGGCAGGAGACAATGATGATGCTTACCCTGAAATGAAAACGATTTTTTCAAATTATTGGGGAAAGTAGAACCCATATGCAATGAGACCTTAATATTCATTGTATCAGTCTTCGCTTCATTCAGAAAAAAACAGAATACTATGCACAGGAAGCAAACCCGAATAGAAAACAAGATTATTTCAATGGTTAACTTTTTTTTATTGCTTTTTTTATTTTTCTCACCTCCCTTGTCGGCACAAACCAAACCCAATATTATTTACATTCTCGCCGACGACCTGGGTTATGGCGACCTGACCTGCCTGAATGAAAACTCAAAAATTAAAACCATTTTTATTGATGCATTGGCGGCCAGTGGTACGAGGTTTACCGATGCGCATAGTAATTCTGCTGTTTGTAGTCCTACCCGGTACGGTGTTTTAACCGGCAGGTATGCCTGGCGCAGTTCGCTGCAGAGTGGCGTATTATGGAGTTACGACGAGCCATTGATTGCAAAGGAACGAATGACGGTGGCGAGTCTTTTAAAAACCAATGGTTATCATACCGCTTGCATCGGTAAATGGCACCTCGGTTTAGGCTGGGCAAAGGATGCTTCCGGGAAGGTGGATATCACTAAGCCTATTACCGGCGGACCCATTACCAACGGCTTTGATTATTTTTATGGGATCACCGCATCGCTCGATATACCACCCTATGTATACATCGAAAACGACAAAATAACCGCTACTTCCATCGACACCATCGAAGCCACTACGGGTAAAGGGTTTTGGAGAAAAGGACCTGTTGATAACGACTTCAAACATATTGAAGTACTACCCAGGATGACGGATAGGGCGATTGAATACATCAGAACGAGATCAAAAGAAAAAACTCCTTTCTTCCTTTATTTCCCGCTACCTGCCCCGCACGCACCGATATTACCCACTGCGGCATTTTCAGGAAAAAGCGGCACAAATGAATATGGTGATTTTGTATTAATGGTAGACGATGTTGTTGGAAAAATAATGAAAACTGTTAAAGATGCCGGTATTGAAAATAATACCCTGATCATCTTCACATCCGATAATGGCGCATCTCCCATCTCTGACTTTAAAGAACTCGAAAAATACGGACACCACCCCAGTTATGTGTTCAGGGGCATGAAAGCAGATATTTTTGACGGCGGTCACCGCATTCCTTTTATCGTTTCCTGGCCTGGCAAAATAAAACCCGGTTCCGTAAAAAATGAAACCATTTGTCTCACAGATTTTATGGCAACATGTGCGTCAATTGTGAATGTACGATTGCCGGACAATGCGGGGGAAGACAGTTATGATTTGATGCCATTACTTGCAGAAAATTCAAAGCAGGTGTTTACAAGACCAGCCACGGTGCATCATTCCATTAATGGCTCTTTTTCTATCAGGCAGGGCAAATGGAAACTGGAATTATGCGCTGGTTCGGGCGGATGGAGTTACCCCGTGCCGAAAAAAGCAGAAGAATTGAAGTTGCCACCCATACAATTGTATGACCTGGAAACGGACATTGCAGAACAAAAAAACATAGCAGAACAACACCCCGATGTTGTCGATAAACTAACTGCCTTACTGCAACAATATGTTGATGATGGGAGAAGTACACCCGGCAAAAGAGAAAAGAATGACGTTCCGGTTGCCATCAGGAAATAGGGGACTATTTGTTTCCGGCTGAAAACACAGCAACAATTTGAACCTTTCTTTCCAGGTTCTATAGAAAAACAATTCTTTGAATTATTAAATGATTCGTATATTCTGTTGATTTCACGCTAGCCCAACCCGCATTCCGATTGAATACGTTTCAACAAAGAGTATAATGATAAGTGTAATAATCCCCACACTAAATGACGAAGAAAATATTGCCGGTGTAATTCATTTTGCAAAAAAGCAGCCCAACGTAAGTGAAGTAATTGTTGTAGATGATAAATCGAGGGATAAAACGGTATCCATAGCACAGCAAAGCGGCGCCAAAGTGATCACCAGCACCAGTATTGGCAGGGGCGCTTCGATGAAAGACGGCATTTTATGTGCCGTGAACGATATTCTGGTTTTTCTTGAAGCAGATATAAACCCGTACCCACGTTACACGGTAAAACTCCTTGCCGATCCTATTCTTAGTGGTGGGTTTGACTTTACAAAATCGTCGTTCAACCGCAATTCCGGCAGGGTTTCCGAACTGGTGGCCAAACCCCTGCTTAGTATTTTTTTCCCGGAATTGCTTCGTTTTAAACAACCGCTCAGCGGAATGATCGCCGGCAAGAAATCATTGCTTCAGCAGTTGGATTTCACGAACGATTTTGGGGTAGACGTAGGTATACTCATTGACATGCACCTGCTGAATGCAAAGATGAAAGAGGCAGAGATTGGCTATATTGAAGACAAAAGCAAACCATGGCAGGCGTTGGGCAAGATGAGCCGGGAAGTAGCCCAAACCATCGTACTCAAAGCATCAACCGGTAAAAACCCATACTTCAACTTCGAAGAACTGGGCGTACTCAATGAAATCCGCTCACAAATGGATTTTGCCCTTCAAAATCAACTCGGCGGGTTAAGCAAACTAATCGTGTTTAACATGGATGACACGTTGGTAAAGGGGAAGTTTATTGACATGTGTGCCGATGCATTCCAATTTAAGAAGGAACTACAGAATATCCGTAACAAAGAAAAAGACATCATTATATTAACCAAGCGAATTGCCACCCTCCTTAAAGGTAAAAAGATCAACGAACTTATCACGGTTGCCAACAGTATGCCCATTGTTGAGGGAACAAAAAAAATAATCACTCAACTCAAAAAGCAAGGCTATCTGGTGGGTATCATTTCCGACAGTTACGACTGTATCACCAATCATATCAAAAACAAGTTGGAAATGGATTTTTCGCTGGCCAACGAACTGGAGTTTTCAAAAAGCATCTGCACCGGTGAAGTGAAGATCCCTTCCTTCTTTTTTACCAACCCCAATAGTTTATGCACCCATCCTCTTTGCAAAACCAATGCTTTATTGAGCCTGCTTTCCAAATACGATATCGAAAAGGGAAACAGTATCGTTATAGGCAACAGCATACACGATCTTTGCATATTGAAGGAAGCGGGGTCAGGAATTGCATTCTGCTCTAAAAATGAATCGATAAACCGGAATGCCGATATTGTAATATCGAACCGGTCGTTTTCGGGATTGCTTAATTTCACAAAATAATGACCAGGATTCTTCATGGAGTATAACCGAAGTCAGTTCATCCAGATCAATGGATGGCGAACAGGTAAGTTCCTGATTACTTCTTCAATCACCGGTGCATGATCTAAACGTTTCCATGTGTCAAACCAATTCTTGTTTTGATAGGCCTCTGCACCAAAAATTAAAAAGGGCTGTGCCACCGGCCAATTATCCCAATACATTACATCTTGTTTGTACGGCCATTTGCTTTTATTAACAATAAAAGGATACAAAAAAGCTATCCCTTTCTCAATCGACTTCCCATCCGGCGTTTCATACTTCCACAGGTTATTCTGTTCGCTGGAAAGTACCTGGCACAACATTGTCATGGCATCCAGGTTAAAAATAGAATAGCCGTAGGGCTTAGTTCTTCCCGTTTCCAGGGGAAAGCTGCCATTGTTTGCCATTTGGTTTACCAGGAAGACGGCTTTATACCTGTCACTGCAAAATTCCATCAATGCATCATCGCCCGTGAATTTCGCAAATACAGCCACCTGCATTGCCCAGCAGGTTCCATGATTGTTCTTAGCGTTCATTTCATCTTTTCCATATTGATGCGTGGTTAACCATTGCAAATACTCAGCGAACCAATTTTTAATTGCCGCTAAAACCTCTTTATCCATCGCATCACTACCCGCCATTACCATTAGTCCCTGCACTACTTCCATCAATTGAATGGTATCAATAATCCCGATTCCCCTACCTGTAAACCGACCCTTAATCGCCTGGGCATACAACAGGTTTGGGTTCATTATTGTTGCACTATCAACAAACCACGCACCGCAATGCTTCAATGCCTGCCGTACATATTTATCATCGCCGGTAATTTTATAAGCCGATGCCAGTGCGCCTACGATTTTACTGAGCCGGATCATGGCGCGTCGATGTGCCACAAAATTATCCGGGTTCGTCATGCCATCCTTTTGAATATATGGACTATCGATGCTCTGCGGGTTGGGCCACCAATAATCGCCTTCCGAAAAAAAATCATGCACGCCTCCAGCGCTCCTGGGTGATGATTGTGCTGTAACCGTAATTGGATCTTGCTGCATTGCCCACTCCCCTTCTTCGAGGATCTGCTTACGCAAAACTTTTTCAACATCATTTTTGAATGATGGCTGGTCAACTGTTGTGTGCGAAGCAGCACATGAAAAAAACAGGAAGGTTATTAAAAGCAGTTTATTGTTCATCATTGTTATCTTTTACCCCGCACCCGTAATATATGAAACCACTGTGGATTTTACAATGCACTGTATGTCGCCTATTTACTTCAATTACCGACAGGCTGAAAATAGTGATCCCTGATGTGTTAAAAAAACCTGGCTATAAAACTGCCCCAGCCCTGCAACCCGTTAGCTTGCTTACCGTCGCCGTTTTTTACCGTTGAATCCCCGATAATATACAACACCGGTTTATGTGGATTGAGGGTAAATGCTGCTGCCATCGCCATAAAAACCAACAGCGCTATAGTATTAATTTCATCATCCTTTATTGACGGCACTCTGCCTTAGTCATTCTATTTCAGCCGTTCTGCTTCTTCCTTTGTACCTACCGTTTTGGGAGTTGCGTTTTGGGTAACAGATATCTTCACATTGCCGAAGTTCCACCCTTCGGTAAACTTAAGGGTTCCAATGGCAGCCGCAGTAAAAACACAATCATTGAAATTAAAGTTCGCCAAAACAGATTCCTCCAGCCCGGCTACTTCAAAAATTTTAAGGGAATTGGAAGCCTTAATATTGCGCACATAAATATTTTTGGCGGCAGGTATACCCCTTTCCGGAGGTTCCACTTTGTGCAGCAATGCCTTCCAGTGCTGCGGCAAGGAATCATAATTATAGCCTTTAGGCAATTCCGAATAGCTATAAGCGGGGTACCAGTTTAGATTAAATTGAAAAATATTGGTGGTGGAATCTAATACCGCATTTTGGAAATAGATATTTTCAATTGTACCGCCCCGGGTGGTGGCTGATTTTATGCGCAATCCGTTATCGGTATGCATTGACGTTAAATCGGTCGCCAATATATTTCTTATTCCGCCAGAGGTTTCACTGCCAAGCGTTACCAGTCCGGCGCCTCTGCGCGCGATGCAGTGTCTTATTACCACATATTCCGTTGGACGATTAACCCTGAGCCCGTCCCAATCTCTGCCGGACTTAAGGCAAAAATTATCGTCATTACAATCAATATCACAATCTTCAATGAGCACCCAACTTGACGAATCCACATCAATGCCATCGGTACTCGGACCGCTGCCATCCTCATTATTCATTATTATCACGCCATCAACTGTTAAATGATCCGAATATAATAACTGAACAGTCCAGAATCCGGCATTCTTAAACGTAAGCTCCTTAACCGTTATATTGGACGAGTTTTGTACAAGCAATGTCCTCACACGTTTAGCGTCATAGTCTACCACCCAACGCAAGCCTTTCGGCTCATATTCTTTCCGCATGTTCCAGTACTTGTCCCAGCAAAATTTTCCGCGGGCGTTTATCGTACCCCTACCAGTAACCGCGACATTTTTTGCATCAATTACATTAATTAATGCAGCAGGCCACCGGGTTTCAATACCCGCAATCCTGGTTTGAATTTCAGGATAGTCATTAAAATCCTGGGAGCCAAGTATGGTAACCCCTTCATCAATACGCAAATGAACATTGGATTTTAGAAAAAACGAACCGGTTACATACACACCCGGCGCAAACGTTACAATGCCGCCGCCCTTTTTTGCGCAATGATCAATTGCGTCCTGTATTTTTTGGGTAACCACTTTGGTTGTATCACTTGCTGCCTTTATTTTAAACAGGTTTGTGCCGGCTGGAAACTGTTCTGCACCTGTTTTGCCTGCCCATTCTAATCCCGGAGTTTGTGCGCCGGCCCGGGCAATTGTAAAAAAGGTGATAATCAATAATATTTTTTTCATTGAAGGAGGTCTTTAAGATTCAGTGGTGTTTTTGGGGATAATCATTTTCCGCTCGTATGCTCATGCCTGTGGCCGTTGGAAAATTTGCAGGCAAGGGATAGGTTGTTTTACCGGTAGCGAGCCACTCTGTTACCCGTATGATCAAGGTTTGAAAGCCAATACACCGATACATCACAGGGTATACTTCATCTTTCCACAAATGGCCCATGCTTGAAACATATACACGCCCCTTGCCATAATTTACAATCCACTCCACCGGCCATTTTCCCTTCGTAACGGAATCCTCGGCATAAGATAGAACGGTAAGATTTTCGGCCGGCCCCCTTGCATAGGTATATAATTCCATAGAGGGAGTTATCCATTCACCCGGGAAATCTTTATTAACCGGATTCCTGTTTAAAATTTTAATAGTGGCATCAAACCTCTTGCCATGACTGGTATTTTCACCTTCACCCGGTGGGATCCGGATGATATGATTTGCGCTATCCAGTTTCAACGCATAACCCGTTGTTTTTGGCCGCCATCCCAGCCCAATCATCTTGTCGTATTCTGCCCAATGAATGAATGCATTGTTCGCAGAATGCAGGATATACAGGCCTCCGCCCGATTGTACATAGGCTTCAAGCCGATGTTCTACCCTTTCGGGCCATTTTACGTTTTTATTAATATTGTTGCTGTTTTGAATAACCACTTCATAGTTTTCAAAAAGCGGATTCCAGTTATCCCAGTCCGGATCATCAGCCACCCCCGGAGAGGTAGTCACATCCACTTTAAAAAGCCCGGTTTCTTCCAGGATGTCTTTTACTTCTCTTGTAGTTTCCTTCCAGTCGTGGTTACTGAACCCATCCACGATAAGGACTTTTATTGGGTAATGGCTTCCCTGCGCACACACGCCGCAAGCCATTAAGCAAAACATCAGGCTATAAAAGCAGAATTTTATCATGCTTAAAATTTTAGAAGCATCGTATTTGCATTACAATTTTTACAACTCCGTTAAGGTTACCGGACCTTCTAAACCTGATACCCTTGGCTCCCATTTAGAAGCATTAAATAAACCATCCGCTCCCCTGTTTTGCGGAAACCTTGCAGGGAAATTGGTGTTATTGAATTTTTTCCAGTGCACATTTCTTTTATCGAGGTCAATAATCCGATTAGCCATACTGTTCGACACTTTTACTTCAAGCAGGTTATCTACTTTCATATCCCTGGAATCAATGATGCAGGTAAAAACAGGACCAATCAAAGTGGCCATCTTCTTCCCATTTAGAAATACCTGTGCGCTTTCGTACACTTTGCCCAGGTTAAGCAAATATTGAGATGAATTGCCTGGCGGCTTCTTAAAATAGACGCTGTAGGTTGCAGTACCGGAAAAGGTTTTAAAAACATCACCGTCAAGGCTAGTCCAGGGTTTTAATTTATTCATAGTACTTACCGCAGGTAACGACGGTCCGCCTTCGGCAAACTGCAAAGTCCATGCGCCGGTAATTTCCTGTGCTTTCCCTTTGGATGTTATATAGGGATAAGAAGCTCCTGCGATTTTGGTGACTGATGTTTGACCAATATAACTTTCATCCGGCTCCATCTGAAGATAAACCTCAATATAGCCCGCACTATTATTTTTGATCTTAGCTACACCGGCTTGCCCGGTCATGGGGTTGTATAAAGCAACATTATTTGCCTTTGTTTGTAGGGTTATCCAGCCTTCCATCTTTTTATTGCTCCTGTTCGCTATAAAATAAACCACCGAACCATCTGCGTTTTTCCGGCGACAAAAATCCAGTCCTTTGTCAACCATATCTTCCCGCCTGATTGCAGCTGCCGATAACAGCGCTTCAAAATTATCGCCTAGCATAAACCGTCCTTTGCCGATAGCAGCGGATTGAACGTCGGAAAATCCAGGCGCTGTGGTGAAATTCAATTGCAGCAATAGCTTTTTAAATAAAAGAGTATTACTGTCTAATTGCCCGTAACCGGGAACACTGCGAGGCAGGTTTTTGTATGCAATAACAGTAGCACCGTTGTTTGCCAATTCCATTAATTTCTGCAAGGTTTCTAGTTTTATGAATTGGCAGCCTGGCAATATAATGGTTTGATATGACGCACCACCGGTTACTATTTTTTTACCGGCTGCTTCAAGATTGAATATCTGCCTATCCGATATATAATCAAAAGCATAGCCTTTTTGTTGCATCAATTCAGCGGATGTTTCAAAAGCGGTTCCGTTAAAACCCGGTTTCATACCATCGAAATGCAACAATAGATCGCTGCCGGGTTCGGAATATTTATCGTAGATGGGAAAATACAGCAGCACATCATTATCTGGTTTTCCCTCTTGCAAAAATGATTGGGTTCTTGCAACATAATTGTTCAAAGCCGAAAAGTTGTTCCAGAATGGATTGGCCTGTGTAAATTCAACCGCTGCATAAAATAGCCTGCCCGGCCAGGCTTCTGATGGTGGCGAATACGCTGTGCCGTGATAAACAATATGGTTTACACCACCGATGAAATAAACATCCAGCGCTTTTTTTACATCACTGAGGGATGAAATAAAATGTTCGTTTAACCAGGTGGCCGATTCGGATGAGGCCAACTGTTTGCCCATAACATGCGATGTGGATGGAGCGAATTTGATTCTTAAAATCTCCGTTCCTTCAGTTTCGGGTATGTCAACTACGCCATAAAGGTCTAAGGTATTGGCAGGAGAACCATGGGACTGGTTACGGACTATTTTTCCTTTGCCGTCAGCCCATTTCTTCCATCCGCCGGTAAATTTTTCCAATATCAGTTCATCAATGGTCATCCGGTAATCGCAAAGTATCCTGTTGCTTTTTTCGGTTGGATTTTTTGTAAATAATTCGGGCAACTCCATTCTAAGGTCGTAACCCCTTCTTTTATTAAATTCATCGAATAGCAATGGCGTATAGTTTGACTGTCCCCTTGCATCGTCTACCTCGTATGAATCATTAAAAAACCCACGAAGGCTACTGATGTCATGCCC
>DASUFG010000365.1:0-3664 GCA_036274715.1 Agriterribacter sp. | reverse complement strand
ATCCTGGCGCTTATTTCTTTGATCTTGTGTATTTGTTCTCCCATTATTTCCAGGTCGGCCGAAGTACCCTGTCCGCCTCCACTGGGTTGGTGTATCATGACTTCCCCATGCGGAAAGATGTATCGCTTGCCTTTTTTTCCGCCGCTTAACAATAGAGAGCCCATGGATGCCGCCATACCCATACACACCGTAGCTACTGGTGATTTAATCATTTGCATAGTATCATATACCACCATGCCGCTGGTAACAATACCACCGGGACTGTTGATATAAAAAGTGATTTCCTTTCCCGGCTCTATCGCATCCAGGTAAAGCAGGCGGGAGGTAATGTCTTTTGCACTCTTGTCGTCTACCCCACCCCATAAAAAAATTTTGCGTTGCTCAATGAATTTTTTGTCAAACTGCCAGCCGCTAATCATTTTTTCCATGGATGGCATTTCTGGCATTTCTGGATTATCATCATCGTCTGAAATAAATGTTTTCCGTTTGCTGTGTATGTACATACCGAATGAATTATTTGTTTTGAAAAGCTGGTAGTGTATAAAATTCGAAACCATTAAAATGCAATGCCTTTGAAATCATACCAGGTAAATGAGACGGCTTGCGCTTAATCTATGATTTGTCTTTTTGCTTTTTAGGATTTACAAGAAGTACTTCATCCACAAGCCCATAATCTTTGGCTTCCAGTGCAGTCATCCAAAAATCCCTGTCGAAATCCCTGGCTATTTTTTCTACATCCTGCCCACTATGGTAAGACACGACCTCATATAATTCTTTTTTGATCTTTCTCACTTCATTTACCGTGATCAACACATCGCTGGCCTGGCCTGCCGCTCCGGCGCTGGGTTGGTGCATCATAATGCGGGCATGCTTCAAAGCGGTCCGTTTGCCTTTGGCACCTGCGCACATCAATACGGCCCCCATGCTCGCAGCCATACCTGTGCATATGGTGGAGATATCCGGGGTAATATATTGCATGGTATCGTACACCCCCATACCGGCGTACACCGACCCACCGGGACTATTCACATACATTTGTATGTCTTTTGTGCGGTCAGTACTTTCCAGGAACAATAGCTGGGCGGTTACAATATTGCCGACCTCTTCAGAAATAGGATAGCCCAGGAAAATAATGCGATCCATCATCAAGCGGCTGTATACATCCATTACCGCTACGTTCATAGGACGTTCTTCAATGATATTAGGGGTAAGATTCGTAACAGCGTGCCTGGTAAAATCGTTCAAAGTATTACTCGAAATTCCTTTATGCTTTACAGCATATTTTTCAAATTCTTTTCCAATGTTCATGATATCAACGGTTTCTTAATTTATAAACGGCAATTTATGGCATTTATAAACCCAAATATCATGCAAGAGAAAAAACCAGACAAAATGCCATGACGAGGCGTTAAAATGCAAAGCCCGAAGTAGAAAGTTTGAAATACGAAAGAAAGAACCAAATCGCAAAGACCACTACCCAATAGCATGCTAAGCCCGAAGCAGCAAGATTAAAATCCGAAACGCATATCTTTAAACTATAAACAACAAACCATACACTTTCGACCAGCAGAAGCGTGCATTTGAAATCTCAAATACTATATTTCAAATCAACTAATGCTGATGGTGCTCGTGTTCCTGCTGAAGTTTGCGAAACTCCTCAACACTGATCAATTGTTCTGTTGGAGTGGACTGGCTTTCGCTTTGCAATAATACTTTTTCAGAAATTAATTTCCGGTAGGTGTTTTCTACCTGCTGCTGATCTTGTGTGAGTTTGTCAACATAGCTGCCTATCCACGACATATCTCCCTGGAGACCAGAAGCGCCAAAATATCCCAATACTTCCTGGGTGATATGACCCCGGATTTCGTCGGGGCTGACCTGCAGCTGATTATCTTTTACGATCTTATCACTAATCAGGGTCCACTTTAACTGGTTTTTGAATACCGGGAATTCCTCCTCTATCTGTTCTGGAGATTTCGCCTGTTCGCCGCCTTTTTCCATCCATTTTTTCAGAAAACTCTCCGGAAATTCAATCGTGGTATTATCCAGCAGGGCATGGTACAATTCGTGATGAAAATGATTGCGGGTTTGGTTCTCCCAGGCCTTTTCAATATCAGCTTTAATGGCCGCACGAAAATCATCTTCGCTCTTGATCTCCCTTCCCGGATACACCTCATTGTAAAGCGACTCGTCTAACTCGCGTTTTTCTACCAGCCCGATTTTAACAATGGTTATTTTAAAATATTTTTCACCTGCTGCGTCATCGTTTTTATCCAGTCCAAGGTCGCTTGTCAACCAGTCCCTTTCCTTGTCATCAAAAGCATCTTTTAATTGCAATACAATGCTATCGCCCTTTTTCTTACCCATTAATTGGCTTTTAAAACCAGCATTGAAATATTTAAGCAGCAGGGAGTTTTCCTTAACAATACCATTTTCAATGGTGTTACCAGATGCATCAGATTCCTCAAAATTCACATTTAAAACATCCTCATCTGTAGCAATAGTTTCTGGTTCGGTCATTTTACCATGTCTCACTTTCAATCTTTCTACCTCTTCGTCCACCATGGCGCTCTCCACATCAATTTTATAACGGGTAAGTGGTATATTAGTGAGATCGGGTAGATCAAAAGCCGGCTTTAAACCCACTTCAAAATGAAACGAATACTCGGCTGGGTTATTCATATCGATACTACCGGGGTTATTATCTGCCCCGGGAAGCGGTTGAGCAAAAATATCGAGCTTTTCCTGGTCAAGGTAGTCTACCAATCCCTTTTCAATACTTTTAAGTACCTCTTCGGTATATACCGCCGGCCCGTGCATTTTTTTGATTACTCCGGCGGGCACCATTCCTTTTCTAAATCCAGGAATGTTAGCAGATTTTGCGTATTGTTTTAATGCTTTTTCAAAAGTGGGTAAATAGTCCTCTTTTGCTACTGTAACCGTTATTTTATCGTTCAGCAAACCAATATTTTCCCTGGTAATTGTTGCCATATGATGATATGTTTATATGTTTATCGGTGGCGTCACGCCAGTCGTCCCAAAATCATATTTTGCGACAACGTGGGTCACTTGCCATTACCTGCCTTTTCCGTTATATTGTAAAAATGTAGTGCGGGTGGAGGGACTCGAACCCCCATGCCTCGCGGCGCCAGATCCTAAGTCTGGTACGTCTGCCAATTTCGCCACACCCGCATACTTTTATCCAAGCTGTTTAGAGCCACGCTCTTTTTTGGGAGTGCAAAGGTAATAGATTTTACTTAAATTTGGATTTATATGGAGACTGATGTAAAAACGCCAAAATATAACCTCAGCGAGGAAGAAGAAAAAAAGGAAATTGTTCGCCAATACAGGACTTTATTACGCTGTATCAAACCTAAATTAAAGCAGGGCGACAGGGAATTGTTGAGGCTGGCTTTTGAAATGGCGGCTGAGGCCCACAAAACCATGCGCCGCAAGAGCGGTGAACCTTATATTTTGCACCCCATAGCCGTAGCTACTATATGTGTTGAAGAAATCGGCCTGGGCGTGCGCTCTACTATATGCGCTTTGCTGCACGACACTGTTGAGGACACCGACCTTACCCTCGAGGATATTGAGCGGGCATTTGGTGCCGAAATTGCCCGCATCATTGACGGTCTTACCAAAATTGCCAACGTGGTGGATA
>DASUFG010000364.1:0-7637 GCA_036274715.1 Agriterribacter sp. | reverse complement strand
CAGTAGTTTGCATATTACCGGCGTCGCTTCCAGTTCCGGCTTCTGTTAAACCCCAGGCGCCAACCCACTCAGCAGTTGCTAGTTTAGGAAGGTATTTTGTTTTTTGCGCCTCGTTCCCAAAAGCAAGAATATGCCCGGTGCAAAGTGAATTATGTGCGGCAAGGCTTAAGCCAATAGATCCACAAACTTTTGATACTTCAGCGATAATGGTGGCATACTCGATATATCCCAGGCCGGCACCCCCGTAGGCCTCAGGCACCAACACCCCCATCAAACCCAGTTTCCCCATCTCTTTAAATACCTGGACGGGAAACTCCTGGCTTTCATCCCATTGCATTACATAGGGTAAAATATGTTGTTTTGCAAAATCACTGGTGGTTTGGGCGATTTGTAACGTCAGTTCATCTGTTTTAAAATCCATACCGCTTTAAAGTTGTGCAAATGTAGAATAAATTTTCGTACTAACAAACGTTAGTAAATAACGTACGGAATCCACTTTTTCAATTGTTCATCGGTTATCAGGTGAATTTGTTTCAGGTCATCCGGTGACCGAAAGTCACCATGTTGCCTGCGATATTGAATAACGGCATTCGCTACCTGATATTTAATATAAGGGTGGGTTTTTAATTCCTCGAGGGTAATCGTGTTGACATTTATTTTTTTTATGTAAGCCGGGTCGCACTGCAGTTTAGGTTTTATTTGCTGAAACACGGAGTCGCTTATGCCGTATACTTCCGCTAACTGGTCAATGCTGTAAAATCCCCCCAATTTCTCCCTAAAGCTAACAATTCGGATCGCAAGTTTGCTGCCTATTCCCGGCAACCCAACAAAATCAGTAGTATCGGCAGTATTGATATGAACAGCTGGTGCCGCATGATTGCTGTTATCGGTAAATGGTTTGGGAAACTCTTTGTTGCCTGATTTTTCAGTTTGTAAATGGTTCCTGGTAATGCGTACATATGGAACTAACCTATTGTAATCAAGGGCTTTCAATCCATATATTTTTGCAAGATCTTCTGGTTGATAAAATCTGCCTCCCTTCGCCAGGTAGCTTTGTATAGTATGAACCGTTTTATCGGCTATGCCCAACCGGTGCCATTCAGCAGCCGGCAAAGTATTGGGGTCAAAATAAAAGGTTTCGGCTTTTCCTGGTTCCGGGTGTATCGCACCAGTTTGAGTCGCGTACGCCGCTTCTATCACATCTTCATCGTTGCTTTGATAGTCGGACTGCGCAAGTTGTGCTATTTCATTTTTAAAACGTTCAAAACCTTTTTCATCAAAATGTTCTCCAGGAGTAAATGCCGCAGGCAAGAACCATACGGCAATCAGCACAATCAGCAACACAAGGATGCCGTTGCGTTCTTTCTTGCTGAAATTGAAATAGGCTTTCAACCGGTTAGCGTTCATATCTGGTGTGTATGCACATGAAAGTTACGGAATAAAAGAAAGCGACCGATTAAATTGTTGCGGGTATTTGAGGGGTGAAAAACAGCGTTGTTATGTGTTTACTTATTTTCGAAATAACCTGGTCTCAGCCGGTGTTCTACCCCTGCAATTCAATACTCAATTCATCATAAGCCAGGTGTATGCCTTCCGGTAATTCCTTGCTCACATCTGCGTGTTTACCAAGTTGGTGACTGATATGTGTAAAATAGGCTTTGGGAATTTTCATATCCTGTACTTCGCGCACGGCTTCCGCCAAGTTGTAATGTGAGATATGCTTTTCCTTTCTAAGGGCGTTAAGTACAATCACTTCAGTGCCGCTAATCTTCTCTTTGCTGCTATCTTCTATGCGGTTGGCATCGGTAATGTAGGTGAATTTACCAAAGCGAAAGGCAAGCACCGGCATCTGCATATGCCAAACCAATATGGGGGTAATCACAAGGTCATTGACCCGGAAAGGCTCGGTACTAATGGTATTGATGTGAATATTAGGGGCACCCGGATATTTTTGTTCGGTGAATGCGTATGGAAACTCCCTGATGATCACTTCCAGCGTCATTTCATTGCCATAAATTTCCATGGGTTTTTGCATGAAATAGTTGAATCCCCGTACATCATCTAACCCCGCTACATGATCCTTATGCGGATGGGTATAAATAACAGCATCCAGGCGTTTAATCCCTGCCCTCAACATCTGGTAACGGAAATCGGGTCCTGAATCAACCACAATGTTCGTGTGTTCTGATTGCACAAGTATGCTGGACCGCAACCTTTTGTCTTTTTGATCTGTTGAAGTACAAACAGGGCAATCGCAGCCAATCATGGGTACGCCGCTGCTGGTGCCGGTTCCCAAAAAAGTAATTTTTATATCAGGATAACTCACATGCCAAAGCTAAAAGAAAATGTATAACAGGCAAACGGTACTGAATAAATATTCAGGGAAGTGAATGTGGCGTTCCGGGAACAGTGAAACAATGGCTGGTGCGCCATTATTCGTTCGCTGGTTTAGACATGAGCTCCTCGTATAATTTTTGCGAATCGTGGGTAAGTGCGTCAAACCCTATGTTAAGTTCGGGTATAAGGTCGGTTAAAGTATTAATGCGTCCTTCGAGGGTAAGAAATTTATTCAGCACCACTACTTTTCTTTGTTGTAATATGCAGTACCCGCTTTGAAAGGTGCCCCTTTCATAACGTATCACGTAACCGGCTTCTTCCAGTATCGCTTCAATTTTATTTAAGGTAGCCTGGTTAAACTTCATGGAAAAATGATTAGGTACAAAGTTAAAGTATACAAATAGCTTTAGGCGATTGCTTTTTTCCACAGTTGTGAATAGCCAAAAGAAGGCATGAAATGAACACCGCCAGATTTACTTATTTACTGATCACCTTTATTTCTACCCGCCTGTTAGCCGTTTGCTGTGCCTCATTCACTTCATCAACAAATAGTTTACGGCTCGACCCAAAGCCTCTGTATTGCATCCGGTCCGGATCTATGCCGCTGCTTTTTAAAAAATCATATACGAACTTAGCCCGTTGTATAGAAAGATCATGTGTACCCAGGTCGGCATCATACCCATCTCCGCCTTTTCTTTCACAGCAAACATGTCCTTGTATTTCTATATGAACAGTGGGATTATTTTTCATAACGGCAGCCAGTTCATTCAATATAGGCAGCGACCATTGTAAGGGAAAGTGACGCCCTGCTATAAAATGGAGGTTTCTGAGCACCAGTTGATCTCCTGCTTTTGTAGCAGGGTCTTTAATAAAATCGGAGATGCTTTTTGATGGCGTTTCAACAGGTGCTTCTGTTTGTGTACTGCTTGCAGCGGTAGTTTTTGGAATGCTTTGCAATACAATCTCCACGCGTCTGTTGAAAGAGCGGTTCTCGTCTGTGTTATTGTCAAAAAAAGGCTGTCGTTTACCCCAACCTTTTAGCCCGGTCAATATCCTGTCGGTAATTCCCTTTGAGTATAAATACTCTTTTACAGCCAACACCCTTGAAACCGAAAGGCTATCGTTATATTCATTGTCACCAATACTGTCGCAATGTCCA
Organism: Agriterribacter sp.; assembly: GCA_036274715.1. Taxonomy (GTDB): domain Bacteria; phylum Bacteroidota; class Bacteroidia; order Chitinophagales; family Chitinophagaceae; genus Agriterribacter. Next base: position 4,141 of record DASUFG010000364.1, on the reverse strand, counting down.
GATAAGGCAATGCCTTTAATGAATGCCCTGCGCAATATTGTGGAAAAAAAGCTGTCAATAGATTCCCTGGCGGTTTCGGTGATAAAGGATTTATTGTACTCAAAATGCACAAAAAGGGTGTCGAAATGCTGTCCCTTAACCGTACCAATAAAAAGGCAGTTAAGGGTTATTAGAGCAAGAAAAAATCTCCGGCGCTTCAACATTTTATTAGGTATGTCGAACCGATATGATGCATTCAGCCAATGCTAGCTGGTATCGGGCATTTCATATCAGCAATTTTCGTTCTCCTTTCGAATTTTCGGAAGCGTTATTTAGTAGTCATTCTCACCACAGGCACAATCATTTCCTCAATACTCACTCCACCATGCTGAAATGTGTTCTTGTAATAATTAGAATAGTAACTGTAATTATTAGGATAACAAAGGTAGCCATCTTCTTTTGCAAAAATAAAAGACGAATTTACCGTAGGAGATGGGAGACCGGCTTCTTTTGGGTCGCGAAAGGCAAGTACATCCCTGGGCTCATAATTGAGGTTTCGCCCATGTTTATAACGCAGGTTGCTGGTGGTTTGCTTATCGCCAATCACTTTATAAGGTGTTTTTACCCTCACACTGCCATGATCGGTAGCAACAATTAAGGTAAGTGGTTTATCGGCAATTTTGCGCAGGGCCTGGTGCAGGGGTGAATGTTCGAACCAGCTTGCCGTTATACTCCGGTAGCTGCTTTCGTCGCTGGCCAATTCTTTAAGCACTTCCATTTCGGTTCGTGCGTGGCTTAACATATCCACAAAATTATAAACAATAATATTAATGTCGTTTTCCAAAAGATTGTGGATATTATCCACCAGCTTTTGCCCATCATGGTGATTGACTACTTTGGTGTAAGAGTATTTAATATCGTTCCTCGATAAACGCTTTAACTGCATTTTCAAAAACTCCTCCTCATGAAGGTTCTTGCCGCCTTCCTCATCATCGTTTTTCCACTCCTGGGGAAAATGTTTTTCGATCTCCAATGGCATCATGCCTGCAAAAATAGCGTTGCGGCAATATTGGGTGGCTGTCGGTAAAATAGAATAAAATGTTTCTTCTTCCTGGATGCGAAAGCTTTCCGCAAAAATAGGTTGTATGGTTTTCCATTGATCGTAACGCAGGTTATCAATCAGGGCTACAAAGAGCGGTTTACCTTTTTCGATGTGCGGTAATATTTTATGGCGCAGTAAAGTGTGGCTCATGATGGGTGCATCAGCCGTTTTAGGGTCTACCCAGGAGGCATAATTCCTGCTCACAAATTTGAAGAACTCCGTATTGGCCTCATTTTTCTGCGACTGAAACACTTCCCGCATTTCAGGGCTATCGCTTTTTTCCATTTCCAGTTCCCAGTACACTAATTTTTTATAAAGATCCATCCACTCGTTGTAGTCGGGGTTACTGTTTAAAGCCATAAAAAGATTACGAAACTCCTGCTGGTACGCGCTGGTAGTTTTTTCGGCCACAAGCCTGCGGTTATCAATTATTTTTTTCAGGCTTAATAAAACCTGGTTAGGATTAACAGGCTTGATCAGGTAATCACTGATTTGAGAACCTATTGCATCATCCATCAGGTTCTCGGTTTCGTTTTTTGTAATGAGTACTACGGGCAACTGCTGGTTCAGTTCTTTTATTTTGGCTAAGGTTTCCAGCCCTGTAATGCCCGGCATCGTCTCGTCGAGTAGCACAACATCCACTACATTTTCCTTCACAAAGTCCAACGCATCATAACCATTTGTGAGGGTTTGTACTTCGTATCCTTTATTTTCAAGAAAGAGTTTCTGCGACTGGAGGCTTTCCATTTCATCATCAACCCATAATATTTTTGCCAATGCCATCAATAATTATTTTTATGTTTAACTAATCAAATGTAGTTATTCATTTCCCGCTTTTTACCTTTGCGCCGGATCCTTTATTTTTTTAACATTTCATGCATGTCTTTCACCAAGATCATCAACGATCCGGTATACGGGTTTATTACTATCGACGATCCCTTGATATTTGAAATTATTGCGCATCCCTGGTATCAGCGGTTACGTCGTATCAAGCAAATGGCATTGGCGCATTTAGTGTACCCGGGTGCTGTGCATACGCGCCTGCATCATTCTTTAGGCGCTTATCATTTGATGTGTAACGCCCTACTGGTATTGAAAAGTAAGGGAACCCCTATCACTGAAGAGGAAGACAGCGGTGCGAAGATCGCGATTCTTTTGCACGACCTGGGCCACGGTCCGTTTTCACATGCATTAGAAAGCGTACTGATGGAAAACGTTCATCATGAAGAAATCTCACTCCTGTTGATGGAGGAACTAAATCGCCAGTTCAATGGGCGGTTACAAACAGCGATTGATATTTTTACAAATGCCTATCCCAAAAAATTTTTACATCAACTCGTAAGTGGACAATTGGATGTTGACCGTATGGATTACCTGACCCGCGATAGTTTTTTTACGGGCGTTAGCGAAGGGGTCATAGGATACGACCGCATCATAAAAATGCTTATTGTGCATAACGGGGAGTTAATGGTGGAAGAAAAGGCAATCTATTCTATTGAAAAATTTCTTGTAGCCAGAAGACTTATGTATTGGCAGGTTTACCTGCATAAAACCGTATTGGCTGCGGAGATGACATTGGTGAAAATCCTGGAAAGAGCAAGACAAACGGGAATGGAAAATACAGATGGTTTGTCAGAGCGGACGTTGAAATTTTTTTTATTGCATCAATACCAGGGTGGCATCGATAAACATCTTAATCAATTTTGCCAGCTGGACGACACCGATGTGATAGCGGCCATAAAAAGCTGGTGCCATCACCCGGATAAAGTACTTTCGCTGTTGTGCAACGGAATAATGAACCGTAATTTGCTGAAAGTAAAATTACAAAGTACGCCGATTACCTGGGAAGAAGTGTCGATGCAGAAGGAGAAGGTAATGAATCGGTTTGGGATTAATGAATCCGCTGCGTCCTGCCTTGTATTTACCGGGGAAGCTGAGAACCGCACCTACAATCCTTATAACGAAAAGATCAATATTCTTTTTAAGGACGGATCCGTTAAGGATATTTCACAGGTCGATAATGCACTTATCCAACATAACCTTTCCGGCCCTGTTAAAAAATTTTACATTTGTTACTTCAAATAATGCTTTATGACATTCACAGCCGCCCAGATTGCGTTACTCATCAATGCGAAAATTGAAGGGAATGAGGAAGCTATTGTTAGCTCATTTAATAAAATTGAAGATGCGCGCGACGGGCAACTGGCTTTTTTGGCCAACCCTAAATACGAAGAATACCTGTACACTACAGGTGCTTCCGTTATCATTGTAAATGAGTCGTTAGCCTTGAAGGGAAAAGTGCATGGAACATTGCTAAGGGTGCCGGATGCCTATACTGCTTTTGCTTCGTTACTTTCCAAATACCAGGAAATGGTGTCGGAACAGCTGGTGGGAATTCAGCAACCATCTTATATAGCCTCTACGGCCAAACTGGGCGAAAACGTTTTTGTGGCAGCATTCGCATACATCGGTGAGAATGTCCGGATTGGAAACGGCGTTAAAATATATCCCAATGTTTACATTGGTAATGATGTAACTATCGGAGAGGGATCTGTTATTCATCCATCTGTGAGTATATACCACCAGTGTAAGCTGGGGAAAAAGGTGATCATTCATGCAGGTACGGTTATTGGCGGAGATGGATTTGGTTTTGCTCCCCAGGCAGACGGAACCTTTAAAAAAGTTCCCCAGATTGGAAATGTGGAGGTGGAAGACAATGTAGAGATTGGAGCTAATGCGGCTATTGATCGCGCTACTATTGGATCAACGATTATTCGGTCGGGCGCTAAACTGGACAACCTTATACAGGTAGCGCATAATGTTGAAGTGGGCAGTGATACGGTAATTGCCGCCCAGGCAGGTGTGAGCGGAAGCACCAAAATTGGCAAAAATGTAATGATCGGAGGGCAAGCTGGTATTGTAGGACATATTTTTATTGCTGATGGCGCTAAAATTAATGGACAAAGCGGCGTAAGTAAGTCTATTAAGCAGCCTAAATCAGCGGTAACCGGGTCGCCCGCTTATGATTACACCAGCACTTTGCGCAGCCAGGCCATTACG
>DASUFG010000363.1:0-2600 GCA_036274715.1 Agriterribacter sp. | reverse complement strand
AACGTTATTTCGGCCGTATTATAATTTATGACATAATCCTGGTCTTCGCCTCTTTGCATCAATTCTCCATCTATATATACCCGCTCAGTGCCTGCCAGCACAATAAAAAACAATTCATGGTTGGGTCCTTGCAAACGATATGGGCCCTGGTTGCCTTCCACCCCATCAAAAATATTTCGACTATATTTTCCCTTGGCAATAGCACCACTTAATAATATACGGTTGTTAATACCGGCACTTATTGTATGCTCCTGCTCAAAAAGAGCGCCTTGCAATCTTGAATAATAATTGAGAAAATAACTCTGTTTCTGGCGAATATCTATGTCCCCTATTTCAAAACGCCATCCCTTTTTTTTAAATTGAATGAATACTCTATCAAACTCATTGAGGTTTTGTGTATTGCCATCTGGCTGAATGGGGATATTACTATCTGTTATGGCCGCGGCGATTTGAATGCTATCGGCAAGATAGCCATTCATTTGAAGGTTAAGTGTTGAGTTAAGCACTACATCCTGCTGGTTCCCGAACGAAAGCCCCCTTCCAAAACTGCCGTTATAGTTTACATTGCCAAAATCAAAGATGGAGTTTTGCAGGCTGTAAGCATCCTGTATGGCGGCGGGAGAGGCAAGAAAATTGTTACTGATACTATCGAACTGCATGCGCTGGTACACGGTATTAAATTTCCCCGGAAAAACGCGGTAAGAAAGAAATACACTATCACTGGCTGGCTTTCTCTTCCAGATAAGCAAGGCATTAAACTGGTCGAGCTCATAATCTGTGGTATCCGACCCTAAAATGTAGAAAGAACCCGGAACTATGCTTAAGCTATCTAACCGGAGCGTATCTGAAAGGATGGCTACTGTCTTTTTACGAAGGTTGGACGTCGAAGGATTTTGCTGGGCAAGCCCAAATTTAATACCCGTTATACACAACAATATCAATAGCAGCCGGTTTTTCAATCCATCCTTTTTTGTAACAATGCCTAAAGTTAGAAATTATTGTATATCAATGAAAAAAAGCCATTTTACCAGACAAACCTACCCTGGTAATTGTAAATAATCCAGCTTAGTTTCGAACCGGTTTTATTACCCGGTGATATCCATGCTATTTAGCGATCATTTTTGTTTGAAAATACATCCATTTCTAATTGGACAATTATAGCCATCACCTTACCTTTGCGGCACATTTCGAGCAACATACCTTAAAATTATTTAATATATGCCTATCACAGGTAAAGTAAAACAGATTATCGGTGCAGTTATAGATGTGCAATTTAACGGTCAACTGCCTGAAATTTACCATGCGCTTGAGCTAAAACGCGAATCGGGCGAAAAACTGGTGCTGGAAGTGCAGCAGCATTTGGGTGAAGATAGCGTACGTACGATTGCAATGGACGGAACCGAAGGGTTGGTGCGCGGAATGGAAGTTGTAGACACTGGCAAGCCGATCGCAATGCCTGTTGGTGAGGATATTAAGGGCCGCCTTTTCAATGTAACCGGTGATGCTATTGACGGACTTCCGCAAGTAAGTAAGGTAAATGGACGCCCTATTCATGCCAAACCGCCGGCTTTTGAAAACCTGAGCGTGGCTACTGAAGTATTGTTTACTGGTATTAAGGTAATTGACCTGATTGAGCCTTATGCGAAGGGTGGTAAAATTGGTTTATTTGGAGGTGCTGGTGTGGGTAAAACCGTATTGATCCAGGAACTCATCAATAATATTGCTAAAGGATACGGCGGTATCTCGGTGTTTGCGGGCGTGGGTGAACGTACCCGTGAGGGTAATGACCTGTTACGCGAAATGATTGAAGCCGGCATTATGAATTACGGTGACGACTTTAAGCATAGCATGGAAAATGGAGGCTGGGATTTGAGCAAAGTGGATATGGAAGCCTTGAAAGATTCGAAAGCCACTTTCGTATTTGGGCAAATGAATGAACCCCCTGGAGCACGTGCCCGTGTGGCATTAAGCGGACTTACGGTTGCCGAGTACTACCGTGATGGTGATGGAAAAGGCCAGGGACGCGACATTCTTTTCTTCGTAGATAATATCTTCCGTTTCACCCAGGCAGGCTCTGAAGTATCGGCACTGTTGGGGCGTATGCCGTCCGCTGCGGGTTATCAACCCACGCTGGCTACTGAAATGGGTATTATGCAGGAGCGCATTACTTCAACAAAAAATGGCTCTATCACTTCCGTTCAGGCGGTATATGTACCTGCGGATGACCTTACCGATCCGGCGCCCGCTACTACATTCGCCCACCTTGATGCCACTACGGTATTGAGTCGTAAAATTGCGGATTTGGGTATTTATCCTGCTGTGGATCCTTTGGATTCTACTTCGAGGATATTATCTCCTCAAATTGTAGGGGATGCGCATTATGACTGCGCTAACAAGGTAAAGCTAATTTTGCAGCGCTATAAAGAATTGCAGGACATCATAAATATCCTGGGTATGGACGAATTAAGCGAAGAAGATAAGAAAACCGTTTTCCGTGCACGTAAAATACAGCGTTTCTTGTCGCAGCCCTTCCACGTTGCTGAGCAGTTCACAGGTTTAAAAGGAGTATTTGTGAGCATAGAAGATACCATCCGTGGATT